>JACQRD010000023.1 GCA_016206675.1 Candidatus Omnitrophota bacterium | reverse complement strand
TACGCGCCGGTGCTGCTCACGCCCCAAAAGCAGCAGTTGATCGGGGTCACGACGGCTGCTGTTGAGCGGCGCGCATTGACGAAAACGATCAGGGCGGTGGGCCGGGTGGCGCACGATCCGGAGCTCTATCAAGCTCAGCAGGAGTTCATCCAGGCCGTGGGCGGGCTGCAGCGCGCGCAGGCCGGTGCGCTGCCTGAGGCCGCCGAGCAGGCGCGGCAGTTGGTGGAGGCCGGCCGGCTGCGGCTGCGCCACATGGGCTTAAGCGAGGAGATGATCGACGCCATTGCCGGCCAGCCTGAGCCGGACCATCGGCTGCTGCTTGGCGGCGCCGGGCAGTTCTGGGTCTACGCCGCGATCTACGAGTATGAACTGCCGCTGGTGCGCCTGGGGCAGCAGGCGGCGATTGAGGTGGAGGCGTTTCCCGGGCTGCGGTTTGCCGGCACCGTCCAAGCCATCGATCCGATGCTGGATGCGGCCACGCGCACCACGCGCGCGCGAATTCTGATTGAAGATCCTGAAGGGCTGCTCAAGCCGGAGATGTACGTCACCGCCTCCATCGCCGTCGACTTGGGCCAGGTGCTGGCGGTGCCGGCCGAGGCGGTCTTCGACACCGGCACGCAGCGGATCGTCTTCGTCGATCAGGGGCAGGGGCTCTTTGAGCCGCGCGCCGTCGTGCTCGGGGCGAAGGCCGACGCCGCCTACGAAGTGAAACAGGGGGTGGCCGAGGGTGAGCGGGTGGTGACCAGCGGCAACTTTCTGATCGACTCGGAAAGCCGCCTGAAAGCCGCCCTGCAAGGGGCCACCGGTGGCGCGCATCAGCATGGCAATGAGTGACATCACAAGCACCGAACAACGTCACCGAACAACGACACGGGCCACGTAACCGACTGACGATGGACGACGAACGATCATCTATTGAACAGCCGCTGCTCAGACAGGGCGGATGGGTGGAGCGCCTCATCGAGTGGTCGGCGCGCAACAAGTTTCTGGTGCTGATTCTCGTGGCGATCGCCCTGACGGGGGCGGTCTGGTCGATGAAGCGCGTGCCGCTGGATGCCATCCCCGATCTGTCAGATACGCAGGTGATCATCTACTCGCGCTGGGATCGCAGCCCGGACATCATCGAGGATCAAGTCACCTATCCTATCATTACCGCCATGCTGGGGGCGCCCCGCGTCAAGGCCATCCGCGGCTTTTCCGATTTCGGCTTCTCCTACGTCTACGTGATCTTCCAGGACGGCACCGACCTCTACTGGGCGCGCAGCCGCACGCTGGAGTACCTCAGCAAGATCACGCCGCGGCTGCCGGAGGGGGTGCGCACCGAGCTAGGGCCGGATGCCACGGGGGTGGGCTGGGTCTTCCAGTATGCACTGGTGGATACCAGCGGCACCCACACGCTGCAGGAGCTGCGCAGCTTCCAGGACTGGTACCTGCGCTACTACCTGCAGAGCGTACCGGGCGTGGCGGAGGTGGCTTCGATCGGTGGCTTCGTCAAGCAGTACCAGGTGACGGTGGATCCGAACAAGCTGCTCGCCTACAACGTGCCGCTGACCAAGGTAGTGGAAGCGATCCGGCAGGGCAATCAGGAGGTCGGCGGGCGGCTGCTGGAGTTTTCCGGCGCCGAGTACATGGTGCGCGGCCGCGGCTACGCGAAATCGATCGATGACCTGGAGCAGATCGTCGTCGGGGTGGATGCCAACGGCACGCCGGTCTTGGTCAAGCACATCGCTTCGGTGGCCATCGGGCCGGAGATCCGCCGCGGCGTGGCGGACTTGGACGGGCAGGGTGATGTGGTCGGCGGCACGGTGATCATGCGCTCCGGTGAAAACGCCCTCAACGTCATCACGCGGGTTAAGGCGAAACTCAAGGAGATCGAGCCGTCGCTGCCATCCGGCGTGAAGGTGCAGGTGGCGTACGACCGGTCGGAGCTGATCGAGGCCGCCATCCACAACCTGAAAGAGAAGCTGATCGAGGAGATGCTCATCGTCAGCCTCGTCATCCTACTCTTTCTGTGGCATTTTCCCTCGGCGATTATTCCGATTGTGACCATTCCCGTCGCGGTCATCCTGTCCTTCATTCCCCTCTACGGCATGCACCTAACCTCCAACATCATGTCACTCTCCGGCATCGCGATTTCGATCGGCGTGCTGGTCGACGGCGCCATCGTCGAAGTGGAAAACGCCTATAAACGCCTGGAGCAGTGGATCGAAGGCGGCCGCCAGGGGGATTACCATGCCATCCGGCTG
>JACQRD010000020.1 GCA_016206675.1 Candidatus Omnitrophota bacterium | reverse complement strand
TGGCGGCCACGGCGGTGGGTAGCGTGAGGGTGTAGCTTGTGCTGACGTTGCCGGCGTTGACGGTAATGGACTCGGGGCTTGTGGCGTCCGTATCGTAGAAGAGCAGCGAGCCGCCCTGATTGCCCGCCGAGGCGCCGGTGGCGACCTGCCCGCTGGTGTTGACCGCGAAGTTGGTGCCTGCAATGACATTTGCCCCGATGTTCAGGGCGTTGTCGATGTTCGCATCGGAGGCGTCGATCGCATCGACGATTCCGGAGCTAAGGCTACCCGAGACCGTTACCCGCAGGGCATCGGTGACGGCGGTTGAGCCGCTCGTACTCGTATCCGCGTTGTCCAGGATGAGGAGCGAGGCGACCGCGTTGTCAGTGGTATTGCTGGTGGCGACGTTGCGGATGCGGGCGGCTGCTTCCGTGTTGCCAGCGATGGTCGGGCTGTTCGTGAAGTTGACGTTGAAGCCGGCGAGGTCGGAGTTGGCGGCGGTCGCCTGGGCGTTGACGAGATCCAGGCGCACCTGCTGGATGGCCGCGTCGGCGGTGTGGGTGTTCGTCGCGTTGACATCGAGGGCGGTGCCGCTGGTCAGGTCGGTCGCGGTGTAGGTCAGGCCGGTCGTGGTCGTGCCGGTGAAGCTCTGGCTCCAGGTCGAGGTCGTCTGGTTCAGGGTGAGCGCGGCATCGAGGTCGAGGGTGTCTTCGAAGTCAGCGAAGTCCAGGGTATTGGCGTCCACCTCGCTGCCGCTGATGCTGGTGCCGAGCGTGGCGGCGACGGTCACCGTATCGGTGGCCCCGGCGGTCGTCGTGATCCCGGTCCCCGCAGCAATCGTGAGCGTATCGCCGGAGCTGATGGTCTGACTGGTCCCGCTCGTCCCCGCGAGTGTGAACAGGTCGCTGCCGCCGCCGGAGACAAGACACGTCGGACAGCTCAGGGTCAAGGTGGCCCCTTCACTCCCGGCCGCGCCGCCGCTTAAGGGGCTGGAGGTGGCGACCGAGGCGACGTAGTTGCCAGTGGTATCTGTGGACAGCGCAACGCTGTTCGCTTGAATCGTGAAGGTGCCCGCATTGTCAATATCGACATCGCCGCTTGGGTCAACGGCTGTCGCGACGTTCGAGGCGTTCCCCACGAGGAGGTATGCACTCGTGAGGCTGGCGAGCTTGCTGAAGGCAATCGCCGCGGAACTATTGATGTCCGCATTGAGAATCGTGTCATTGAGAATCATGGTGCTCGTCACGGTCCCTGAGTCTCCCGTCGTGATGAGCGTGCCGGTGGTCGCCGGCATGGTAATCGTGGTGGTGCCCGCCACAGCCGCCGGCTGCAGGGCGATGGTGCCGGAGGTCGAGCCCTTAAACGTCAGGGTGGTGCCTTCGGTGCCGGTAAAACATGTCGGGCCGTCGCAGTCGCCAATATCGGTGACGTCGCCAACGCCGCTTAAGCCCCCCGGCGCGGCCCAGGCGAGGGTGCCCGACCCGTTCGTCTTGAGCACGTAGTCTGCGGAGCCATCCGCGCTGGGCAGCGTGTAGGTCGTGCTCCCGGCCGCAGCCGCCGGGGCCAGGCCGACATAGCCCGACGTCGAGCCGGAGAGCTTCAGCGTCCCGGTGATGTTGGTCGTCTTGTTGACATCAAGCTCATCGTTGGTGGCATCCCAGAGCGCCGATACGTCGCCGCTGCCGCCCTCGATGACCAGCCCGGCTCCGCTGGCCGGCTCTGTGCCGCTGGTGTTGTCGTTGTCGATGGTCCACGTCGCGCTGGTGGTACCGGTTGCGCTGCTCGAGCCGCTGATCGTGCCGGACACCGACAGATCCCCCGCCACCGTCACGTCGCCTTCGTAGTCCACGCTGAACTTCGAGGTGCCGGAGGTATTCTGCACGTCGACCATCTTCGTATTTGCGGTGGGCGCGCTGGACGGGGTGATGACGAGCGCCGTGCCGGCCTTCGTCAGCGTCAGCTTGCCGGAGGAGGAGCTGTCGGCGTCCGTCCGGACGAACGAGGTGGAGTTGAGCCCATCCACCTGGTCGGCGTTGAGCGCGTAGCCGGCGGCGGTCAGCCGCTGCCGCGGCGTCATCTCCGAGTCATCCGCCACCTGCACCGACAGCCACATCGCGGAGTTGAAACCGACGGAATCCAGCGCCGTCACCGCCCCCAAGACTACGTTGAAGACCCCGTTGTCGGCCTCCGACAGGGTGATCGTCTGCTCCTCCTGCCAGAGCTTCGTGCCGCTGGTGGCGGCGTCATACAGCCGAAAGGTCAGGATGTAGGTACCGGTGATCGCCTTGCTGCCGGTGTCGGTGAGCCGCCCTTGGTAGTTGATCATCCATGGCACGGAGGCAAACGCGACGGCAGCAGACAGCACGCAGCACACAGCCGTCAGTAGGGCTAACACGCGATAAGCGATGGGGCGTCGTGTCATTAGTAGGTCTCCCTCCTCTCATTCGAGGCCGTGCCAAAACCGCTCCCAAAGCCGCCGGGCACCAATTGCCAGCGGCTGCCCCGCATGGCCCCTGAAGCTGACGGCGGCGGCATGACCACCGTAACGTTGGCGCGTTGAACCGTGGAGGGTGGCGACTGCCGGGACGTCGCATGGCGGGAGAGGACCAAAGGGATGGAACCGGCCGCAAGCAACAGACCTGCGGCCGCCCCCACCAGCAGCGGGACGCGAAGTGGATGCTGCCGAATGGCGCTTGAATGAATGCTCGTCAGGTTCTGGGCTATGGGTTCTGGGTTGTGGGCAACTACCCCGAACCCTGAACCCTGAACCCTGAACGAACTCAGTTGGAGGTAGGCAGGCGATGAGGTATTCACGGTGTAGAACAGCATGTTACCCTCCGGCACCGCCGTGAGCATGCCGGAACGCTCAAGCCGCTTCAACTCCCGCCGGAGAGGGCTGACGGATAGCCCAAGCACTTTCGAAAGGCCGCGAAGATAGCAGCGCTCACCCGGGTGAGCCAGAAGGTATTCCAGCAGCGTGCGGCGGATCCTGGAGGAAATCAGGGACTCAAGCATCCGTGTGCCCTCCCTGAGCACGCTTGCACTCAAAAAGGGCACAACCCGGACATAAAAAAACACCCAACCCTCTTCGTCCGGTTAGGTGCTGAAGATTGTCCACCGCTTCCCCCTTTGGCAACCCGGCTACCCGTTCCGTACCTGGTACCTGCGGTACCAGGTACGGGTTTGAGCCCGTGGTTTTCCGACCCCCGCTTACGCGGGGTGTGGCCCCGCCAAACTACTTGGCGGGTCCGCCAACGCTCTGTGGCGGATTTGTCAGTAGGGCCTTACATGTCAAGTATGCCTGAGGCGGCTCAACCGCGTCAAGGCGATGCCTGAGCCGGCTGCGCGGCGGGGGGCGCTTGGCTGACCTGCGGTTGGGGTGGGGCTGGCTCCTGGAGCTCGATGATCTTCTTGTGTTCGCTGTCGAAGCGGTAGTTCTTGCTGACGTCCAAGTTATAGTCCTTGGTAAACCGCTGATTGAGCTGTTCCAAAGCCGCCTGTTCCTCCTGAAAATAGGACCGCAGCACGGTCATGCGGACGATCGCGGCCTGGCGCTGCTGCCAGAGCCTGGCGAACTCCTCCACCTTGGCGTCGTCCGAAAAGGTGTAGGCGATTTTCTCTGTCGGCGCTGCCGGCGCGGCTGCCGGCGGGGCCTTCGCAGCCCCCTTCGGCTCCTTGGCTGCTTCCGCCGCCAATGTCCAGCAGACCACCGCGCATCCGACCAGCGCCCATCCGCTAATTCGCTTCATCGCTAATCCTCTCTCAAGGCCGTCGCCTTGGTTGCCTGCTCTGTGGCCAGATATTGTGGGCATTATACTACGGTGTCAATTGCTCCGAAACTCGATCACGGTCAGCCGCCTGGCCGTGGCGCGGACGCCTGGATCACTCGACCGGGCCTGCACCACGTACCGATGAGCACCCTCCCCCGGCGTGTCCCACGCATGGAGGGTCACCGGAATCTCGGAGACCGCCCGGGCGGCGGTGCCCACACGAACAGTATACGGCGCGTCGAGCGGCGCGGCGTCGCGGTGAATGGAGAGCTCAACGGTTTTGTGCGTCGGCGTTCCCGAGTACTCCAGCTGAATGGTCGCCACCACCAGGAGAACCCCTTCGGGCTGTGTTGCCTTAATCGTCGCGGCGATGAGGTCGGCCGGCCTTCCGGCGCCGATGCTCACCGCAGCCGAGGCGGTGACGGAGACGCGGGCCGCCTTCGGCTCCTCCGCGAAGGCCAGGCCGCCGAAGGAGATCGCCGCGACCACTCCCGTGATCCGACGCAGGCCCCGGCAGCTGCTCATGAGGGAACCCACCGTGCCATCTCCTCTGGAATGGCCGCGCTGAGCTGGACCGTGCGCCGATGGACGGGATGTTCGAATGACAACTTGGCCGCGTGGAGCAGCTGTCGCGTGATTCCTAAGGCAACCCAGTAGCTGGCTGGGTGGTTGCCGTAGGTGGTGTCGCCGATCACCGGATGTCCGAGGTGGGCCATGTGGACGCGGATCTGGTGGGTCCGTCCCGTATCCAGCGTGACCTCCAGCAGCGTATAGGGAAACGGCAGAAGCTCAAGGCTGAAGGCTGAAGGCTGAAGGTCGTTGCCTTGAGCCTTGAGCCTTGAGCCTTGAGCACTATCAAGGCGCTTGATCACGCGATAGTGCGTCACCGCCTGGCGTCCCCCCAGGTGCCGTACCGTCATCTCCTTGCGATGGATCAGGTGCCGGCCGATCGGCACGTTGACCGTGCCCTCATCCAGCGGCAAATGGCCTTCGACTAACGCGAGGTAGGTGCGGTGGATCGTTCGGGCTTTCAGTTGACGCGACAGGGCGATATGGGTCTGCTCCGTCTTCGCCACCAGCAGCAGCCCCGAGGTGTCCTTATCCAGCCGATGCACGATCCCCGCCCTCGGCAACGGCTGCTCAAGGCTCAAAGCTGAAGGCTGAAGGCTGTGGCTTTTACCTTGAGCCTTGTACCTTGAGCCTTCAGCGTTCTGAAGATGCCACAAGATGGCATTCACGAGCGTGCCGTCCCAATGCCCCGGCGCCGGATGCGTCACCAGTCCAGCCGGCTTGTTGACAACGAGCAGCCAGTCATCCTCATAGACGATCCTCAGGGGAATCTCTTGAGGGATGAGCGGGGTGTCGCCTCCTTGGGTCCTCAGCTCGGGGAACATGGCGGTAATGACGTCGCCCGCGCGCAGCTTGTCATGGGGTTTCGCCGGCCGCTGCCGCAAGATCACCCGCCCTTGCTTAACACCCCGCTGGATCATGCGCCGGGACATGTCGCTGGGCAAACGGCGGACCAGGTAGTGATCAAGCCGCAGGCCCGCCTCAGCGCTGCCGATTGTAAACCGATAGGTGCGTGCCATGCTACGAACTATGAACTACGAACTCAGAACCTTCTTGCGGAAAATGATCCATAGTCCTCCACACAGTATTCCGATACTGAACAACTGTTGGAGGGTCAGCCCGCCCCATACGACGGATTGATCGCCGCGGGTATATTCCAGCACGAATCGCAGCAGTCCGTACCCCGCCAGATACGCGCCGAGGACTCGGCCCGGCGTGCGCATCACCGCCGGCTGCTGCATCCGCCGCAGGCCGAGGTAGAGCAGGCACAGCCCCGCGGCCTCAAAGAGCTGGGTCGGCAGCACCGGATGGTCATGCCCTGGAAACTGCACGGCGCACCAAAGCGTGGAAGGCTTCCCATAGCAGCAGCCGTTGAAGAAGCAGCCGAGGCGGCCGACGGCGTGCCCCAATGCCACAAAGGGTATGCACTGGTCCGCCACCCTCAGCCACGGCAGGCGCTTCAACCGAACGTACCACCAGCCCGCGGCCAGGCCTCCGAAGAGCCCCCCGTACCACACCAACCCTCCATGCCAGAGCGCGAAGATTTCCAAGGGAGAGGCGAGGAACTGCCGCCACGACAGGGCGACGTACAACAGCCGCCCGCCGATAATGCCGCCCAGCAGCGCGTAACAGGCCAGGTCGACTAGCTGCTCATCGGTAATTGCCACCAACTCTTTCGGCAAGCGGCGCGCCGCATGCCCGGCCAGCCATATGGCCAGCAGAAACGCCGCCACCATCATGGCGCCGTAGGTGTAGAGCGTGACAGGGCCAATGGTGAAGAGAATAGGATGCATCGTTAGGGGGCACGGGGCACGGGGCACGGGGCGTGGGACCGGTAAGTAAACTTACCCATGCCCCCCCCCCCACGCCCCACCCCCCAGAGAAGCAAATAAAT
>JACQRD010000021.1 GCA_016206675.1 Candidatus Omnitrophota bacterium | reverse complement strand
GGGTTGGGGGCTGGGGGCAACGGCCCAGAGCCCGGAGCCCGGAGCCCCGAGCCAACGGTGGATGGGTGTTCATGAATCTTGGTGTAGGGGAGTTACTCGTTATCTTGGCGATCGTCGTGCTCCTCGTTGGCGCGAAGCGGCTGCCCGAGATCGGCCGCTCCCTCGGCCAAGCCGTCAAAGCGTTTCAGGAGGCCTTGCGGGGGAAGGGCGACGACGACCACAAACCATCGGAGAAACCGTAAGTTGATGGCCGCTGAGCCGTCCGCGCCACCACCCGCTGCGCCTGTCGCCGCTGCGCCGCAGGATCTGTGGCGGACGCTCGAAGAGCGCTACGGCCGGCGGCAGTTTTTACTGAAGGCCGGTTGGGGATTTTTCTGGGCGTTTGTCGGCGGGTGGCTGCTCTCCAACCTGCGCTTTCTCTTCCCGAACGTGCTCTACGAAGCGGCGCTCTCCTTTAAAGCCGGCAAGCCGGAGGAGTACGCCCTCGGCATCAGCGAGAAGTTCAAGAAAACCCAGCGAACCTGGATCATCCGCACGCCCAAAGGATTCTACGCGTTTTGGGCGCGGTGCACGCACTTGGGCTGCACGCCGAACTGGTTCGAGGCGGAGGGGCGCTTCAAGTGCCCGTGCCACGGCTCCAACTTCAACACAGAGGGAGATGTGATGGCCGGTCCTGCGCCGAAGCCGCTCTGGCGCTGCGCGCTGCGGCTGGCCGATGACGGACAGCTCGTCGTGGACAAGGCGCGCCTCGAAAACAAAGCGGGCCCGCGGGAGAAAGGCGACTTTTTCCTCCCGTACGCGCAGGTCTAAGCGATGGCGGACGAGCAGAAGCCGTTTGATCTGATGGCGTGGCTGAAGAAGACGAAGCTCTGGAAGTCCATCTTCCGCCACGACTTCACCGACACGCCGCGCACGCGGCTGCTGCGCGTCTTCGGCAACGTCTTCCTCCACCTGCAGCCGGTGCGCGTGCCCAAAGACGCGATCCGGGTCAGCTACAGCTGGGGCCTGGGCGGCATCGCCTTCTACCTCTTTTTGGTGCTGCTCGTCTCCGGGATCCTGCTGATGTTCTACTACCGGCCGGCCAGCGCGCTGGCCTATCAGGACATCAAGGACCTCTCCTTCGCCGTCACCCTCGGCGGCTTTTTGCGCAACCTGCACCGGTGGGCGGCGCATCTGATGGTCGTCGTCACCATCCTGCACATGGTGCGCGTGTTTCTCTGCGCGGCCTACAAGCCGCCGCGCGAGTACAACTGGGTCGTCGGGGTGCTGCTGCTGGTGATGACGCTGTTCCTCAGCTACACCGGCTACCTGCTGCCATGGGATCAGCTGGCCCTGTGGGCGGTGACCGTCGGCGCCCAAATGGCCGCCAACTCCCCGATGCTCGGCAACGAGGGGCCGTTTAAGCTGCCCTTCATCACCACCGCCAACGACGTGCGCTTCGGCCTCATCGGCGGCACCGTGATCAACGACGCCACGCTGATCCGCTTTTATGTGCTGCACTGCATCGCGGTGCCGTTTCTCTTCACCATCTTCCTCTGCGTCCACCTGTGGCGCGTGCGCAAGGACGGCTACTCGAAGCAGACCGGCGAGAAGGTGGACACCTGGCCGCACCTGATCTCCCGGGAGTTTCTTGCCTCGCTGCTGGTGACGGTGCTGCTCTGCGTCTGGTCCATCGCCGCCAACGCGCCGCTGGAAGCGCAGGCGAATCTCAACGTCACGCCCAACCCCTCGAAAGCGCCCTGGTACTTCCTGGGGCTGCAGGAGCTGCTGGTCTATTTCGACCCATGGATCGCCGGCGTGGTGCTGCCGACACTCATCATGGTCGGCCTGATGGCCATCCCCTACGTCGATACCAACCCCAAAGGGATCGGCTCCTGGGCCAAGATGCGGTGGGGCAGGGTCGGGGGCCTTCCGGTGTGGTATCCGGCGGAACGGCCCTTCGCGGTATCGATGTTCATGCTGGGCACCACCCTCTGGTTCGTGCTGATCTTCATCGGCACCTTCTGCCGGGGCCCGAACTGGGAGTGGTACTGGCCGTGGGAGCCGTGGAGCTACCGGCGGCTGACCAAGCTCACACTCAAGAACATTCCGAACCTGTGGGGCATCATCCTGACGGGCAGCTACTTCCTGCTCGGCTCGCCGCTGCCACAGAAGATCCGCGAGAAGATCGCCGCGCGGGCTGGCATGCAAGCCCCGGCGCTGGTCTGGGCGGCCCTCCACATGGGAGTGGGGCTGGTGATGTCCGCGGCCCTCTTTGTGCCGCTGCTGACCGCTCCGGATCCGGACTACCCGATGCGTAGCCACTACACGACGCTGCTCGAATCGCTCGGCCGCTCGGTCAACGCGCCAGTGGTGTCGGTCATGTACCATGCGGTCCAGCAGTGGGGGCCGGCCGCCGGCTACGCGGCGGTCGGGCTCATCGTCCTGGCGGTGGGGCTGCTGCTGGGGTGGATGGGGATGGCCTTCGCCAAGTTCAAAGACAAGATGTACGAGGAGCTGGGCGTGGTCAAATACGCGATCGTCATCGCGCTGCTGCTGCTGATGTTCGGCGTGCTGGGCAAAATCGTGCTGCGGCTGCTCTTCGGGATCAAGTACCTCATCAGCTGGCCCGCCTTTAATTTTAACATTTGATGAAGCGGGTGCTGTTTGTCATCCTGTCGGCGCTGCTGACGGCGCTGTTTTTCTTGGCGCTGGGCCAAGACATGACCCGCGAGTGGACCGGTTACCAGTCGAAATTCTTCAGGACGCTCAGCCAGGCGGAGCGGCAGGGCATAAGCGGCGGGATCAAGCAGATCATCGTCAGTGATCTCAACCGGATTGACCGCTGCACCACGTGCCACCTGGCGATCGACAAGCCGCAGATGGCCCTTGCGGAGGAGCCGTTTACGGCGCATCCCGGCAAGTATCTGGCGTGGCACCCGGTGGAGCAGTTCGGCTGCACCGTCTGCCACGGCGGGCAGGGGCTGGCGACCGAGGTGAAGGCCGCCCATGGCGATGTGCCGCACTGGGAGCAGCCGCTGCTGCGCGGCCCGCTGGTGCAGGCGTCTTGCCGCCAGTGCCACGGCAACCTCAACGAGCTTTCCGGCTACGCGCCGCTGCTGGTCAAGGGCCGGCAGCTTTTCGCCGCCAAGGGCTGTTACGGCTGCCACGCGATCAAGGACGTCGGCCAGAGCGTGTCGGTGGATTTGGCCGAAGTGGGCTCCAAGTCCCACCAGCTCATCGAGGCGGATTTCGAGAATATGCCGCCTCCGCACCATCGCATCCACTGGATCCTGACGAAGCTCGACAACCCCCGTGTCCTCAACCCCGGCGTGCCGCAGGATCAGCTGCCGCCGGGTGAAGAAGAGGTGTTTCCCACCGCCATGCCCCATTTCGGCCTCACACCCGATGAGCGCCAGGCGCTGACGGTCTACCTGCTCAGCCTCACCGACGCCAACCCGCCGGTCTCCTACACGATTCCGCCGGAGCCGCAAGTGGTCACGACGTATGACAACGATATCGACCGGGGCCGGGCCGTCTTCGAGCGGCTCGGCTGCACCGGCTGCCACGGGCCGCAGGGCGTCGGCGGGCGGCGCAACTGGAACGGGGGGCTGGGCGAAGAAGTGCCCTCCCTCATCTATGTGAAGGCGTACTACGGCGAGAACGTCGAAGCGCTCAAGGAGGTTATTCGCACCGGCCGCCAGCCGGTGCCGCGCGCCGATGCCGCGCGCCCCCAGCCGGGGCTCTACATGCCCGCCTGGAAGGATCGGATGACCGACAGCGACCTGACCGCCCTCGTCGCCTACCTCTATTCACTCTCCGAGCTGTTGCCTGCTGAAGCCTCCACGGCAGCTCCCGCCGGCGATCAGGCGACAACCGTCACGAATTAACTCCTTGACAGCCTGACGGTTCCAGCGGCGGGCGAGGCGAAGGCCCGCTGTGTTATAATCCCACCACCTGTTTGAGGCCCGTCGTGCCTGTGGCACGGCGGACCTGCCGGCATTGCCGGCAGGTCGCCACTAGTGGTGATCTCGTCCAGAATGATGGGTGACACTGCAGGCTGCTGCTCTGTGCCTCCGGCACCCCGGCTCGCTCAGATGCGATTCTCCCTCGCTTTGCTCGGGCACGCCCAGCGGCGGCGGACCCGGCCGTGAACTCGGCGCCGCTTCACCGGCGCCTCGGACAGCACGGCCGGGG
>JACQRD010000019.1 GCA_016206675.1 Candidatus Omnitrophota bacterium | reverse complement strand
GCGTGGGAAACCAAAAAAATCCCCTTGCCCCCTGCCCCTTGCCCCTTGCCCCTTGCGCATTCTCTACTCATAGTCTTGCGTCTCACGGACCATCTCCTCCACGCTCGTCACCCCAGCCAGCACCTTCGCCACCCCATCGTCGCGCAGCGACCGCATCCCCTGCGCGTGCGCTTGCCGGCGCAGCCCGGAGACATCGGCATGCGCCACCACGAGCGGCCGAAGCCGCTCCGTCAGCACTAGCAGCTCGAAGAGCCCGGCGCGGCCCCGATAGCCGATGCCCTGGCAGCGTTCGCACCCGACGGCCCGCATGAGCGGCTGCGCGAGCTGAGCCTTCGTGACGCGCAGCGCGGCCAGATCCTCCGCCGTGGCCTCATACGGCGCGCGGCAGTCCGAGCAGAGCGTGCGCACCAGCCGCTGGGCCAAGACGCCCGTGACGGTGGAGCTGACGAGAAACGGTTCGAGGCCCATGTCCAACAAGCGGGTGACCGCGCCCGGGGCGTCGTTGGTGTGCAGCGTAGAGAAGACCATGTGGCCCGTCAGCGCGGCCTGCACCGCGATGCGGGCGGTTTCCTGGTCGCGGATCTCTCCCACCATGATGACATCCGGATCGTGCCGCAGGATGGAGCGCAGGGCCGTGGAAAAATGCAGCTCGATCTTCGGATTGACCGCCACCTGGACCAGCCCGGCGATGTCGTACTCGACGGGATCCTCCGTTGTGATCAGCTTTACCTCGGGCCGGTTGAGCTTCGCCAAACAGGCATAGAGCGTGGTCGTCTTGCCGGCCCCGGTGGGGCCGGTGACTAGCAGCAGCCCGTGGGGACGCGCGATCAGCTCCTCGACCACCTGCTCCATCGCCTCGGCCATGCCCAGCTGGCCGAGGGTCAGCTCCAGCGCCCCCCGATCCAGCACGCGCAGGACGATGCTTTCGCCGTACATCGTCGGCAACGTCGAGACGCGCAGGTCGATCTGCCGGCCCTGCACCGCCAGCAGGATGCGCCCGTCCTGCGGCAGGCGCGACTCCGCCACATCCAGGCTCGCCAGCACCTTCACTCGCGACGCCAGGGCCAGCGCCAGGCTCTTCGGCGGCTGGGCCACTTGGTAGCAGCGGCCATCGATGCGGTAGCGGATGTGGACGTCCTTCTCAAATGCCTCAAGGTGGACGTCGGAGGCCCGCCGGTTGACCGCCTCCAGCAGCACCGTATCGACCAGGCGCACCACCGGCGCTTGGCTGGCCAGCTCGACGAGCTTGTCGCTGTCTTTGCCCGCCTCCGCGCCCACGCCGGCCTGCTTGGCCTGCGCGAACGCATCCGCCAGCGCCTGCACCGCAAGTTGTGGCGACTGCTCAGCCATCCTGTCGTTCCACACAATGCTGAAGGCTGAAGGTTGAAGGCTGAAGGCAAGAGCCAGTTTGGCCTTGAGCCTTGAGCCTAGAGCCTTGAGCAGTGAGCATTCTCATTCGTCGGCGGTGGCGACGACGCGTAAGACTTCCGACATCGTGGTGATCCCTTCGCGGATCTTCGCGCACCCGTCCTCCCGCAAGGCGCGCATCCCTGCGCGCGCCGCCGCCTGGCGGATCGCCGAGGCCGTGGCCCGCTCCACCACCAGCGTCCGAATCGGCGGCGCCATCACGAGCAACTCGAAGAGGCCCACCCGCCCCAGAAATCCCGACCCGTGGCAGGCCTCGCAGCCGACACCGTGCACCAGTTGGAGAGGCTCTGAGACGCCCAAAAACTTGCGCTCCTCCTCGGTGGCGTTGTCCGTCATCCGGCAGGAGACGCAGATGCGCCGCACCAGCCGCTGGGCCAGCACCCCCTGCACCGTCGAGGCCACCAGAAACGGGGCCACCCCCATATCGATCAGTCGCGTGACGGCGGTGGGGGCGTCGTTGGTGTGCAGCGTCGAGTGCACCTGATGGGCGGTCAGCGCGGCCTGCTCCCCGACCTGGGGGGTTTCCTGGTCGCGGATCTCCCCCACCATGATGACATCCGGCGCCTGGCGCAGCATCGAGCGCAAGGCCGCCGCAAACGTCAACCCGATGGTGGTCTTGACGGCCACCTGATTCACGCCGGAGAGCTGATACTCCACCGGATCCTCCACGGTGATGAGCTTGCGGTCGGGCTGATTCAGCATCGCCATCGCCCCGTACAGCGTGGTGGTCTTGCCGGCCCCGGTGGGGCCGGTGACCAGCACCATGCCGTGCGGCCGGCGGATGAGCCGCTCCCACGTCTGTTGATTCTCGGCCGACAGCCCCATGTCGGCCAACCCGCGGATGGGTTGGCTGCGGTCGAGCAGGCGCATCACGACGGATTCCCCGTGCGTGGAGGGCAAGGTGGAGATGCGCACATCGAGCGGGCGGTGCTCCACCGCCAGCTGCAGCCGCCCATCCTGCGGCAGGCGCTTCTCCGCAATGTTCATGCCGGCCATGATCTTGATGCGGCTGACGATCGAGCCGTGGAGGGCGGGGGGTGTGGCGTTCACGTGCCGCAGCACGCCGTCGATGCGGTAGCGGATCTGGACCGCCTCAGCGCCCGGCTGGATATGGATGTCGCTGGCGCGCATGCGCACCGCCTCGCTCAGCATGGAGTCGACCAGCCGGATGATCGGCTCATCATCCGCCGCGCTCCTCGGTGCGGCAGGCGACGCAGCTGCTGCGGCAGCCGGCCGGGCGGCTGCAGGCGCAGACCGTGGCGGCACCGGCGCAGCCGGCGGTGCTACGGCCGAGCGCGCCGCGGCGGCGGCCGTCACGTGGCCCGCAGCCGGCAGAGGCTGTGCTGCGGCGGCTAAGCCCGCCAGCAGGGCGGCCATGGGCTCTTCGGCGATGAGGATGGCCTCAAGCCGCACGCCGTAGCGGCGGCTGAGCGGCTCCAGGACGAAGACGGCGAGGGGGTCGTCCGTGGCGAGGAGCAGCGTGCCGTCCTCCTCGCGCACGGGAACAAGACGGTGCGTGGTCCACACGGCCGACGGCAAGCACCTAACCAGCGCCGGCGGCGGTTGCACGGCCTCCAGCGGCTGCGCAATGGCGCCAAGCAAGCCCGCCAGGCGCTTGACTGCATCCGCATCCCGCAGCACGCCGTGCCGCATCAGGATGGCCCCGACGCGCTCCTGTGCGCTAGCCAGATCCGGCCGCAGCTGCTCCAGCTGCTGGGCGCTGACGATGCCCAGCTCGCGCAGCCTGGCGGCGATGGCTTCAGCCCGCAAGAGCAGCAGTGTGGCGGTCATGCGCCGGTGATATAGAGGTAGGTCGCGCGCGCGTTCGACGCATTCACCACGGCGTGCGGCGTGCGCTTGGGGAGAAAGACCGCCTCGCCCCCGCCGACGCTCAGGCGGCGGATCCTCGTCGCCGAGGAGGCCGCTTCCACGCGCAGGCGCCCGGTCAAGATAATGAGCAGCTCCTCGCGATCGCCGGTGGAATGCCACGCCATCCGCTCTCCAGGCCGAAGCCGGATCGCGCCGGCGCGCAGCCCCCCGGCTGTCTTGGGAATGAGCCGTCCAGGCCGGCGATACGACACCCGGCGGATGGCGCGCATTATCTCGAGGTGCGGTTGATCATATGCGCTAGGCACGCCGCGCCGAAGCCGTTATCGATGTTGACGACTCCCACACCCGGCACGCAGCTATTGAGCATCGCCAGCAGCGGGGCCACGCCCTGAAAGGCGGCGCCATAGCCCACGCTGGTGGGCACCGCGACGACCGGGCAGTGCACCACGCCGGCCACCACGCTGGCCAGGGCCCCCTCCATGCCCGCCACCACGATGATGGCCCGCGCACGGCGCAGCAGGGGCAACTGGCTCAGCAGCCGGTGGATTCCGGCCACCCCCACATCATACAACCGGGCGGGGCGGCTGCCCAGCCACTCCAGCGTGACGGCCGCCTCCTCAGCCACCGGCACATCGGAGGTGCCGGCGGTGACCACCGCCACCATCCCCTCCAACGGGTCCCTCCGCCGAGGCGCAGCACATGCGACGCGCGCCAGCGGGTGGTACCGAAGTGCCGGGCAGGCGGTGTGGATGGCCTGGAAGAGCTGGGGAGAGAGCCGGGTGAGCAACAGCGCCTCGCGGCGCGAGGCAAAGCGGCGGATGATGCGGATGAGCTGTTCGGCGGTCTTGCCTTCAGCTAACACGACTTCCGGATAGCCGCGCCGTCGGCGGCGGTGCGTATCCAGCCGCGCCCAACCCAGGTTCTCGTACGGCCAGCGCGCGATGCGCTCGTGCGCGTCGCGGCGTGACATTAGCTGGCGGCGATCAAATACACCACCAACACCGCCAGCAGCAGGGCCGACACCACGTAAAAGTCGTAGAAATAGACGAACTCGCGGGCGCGCCCCGCCCAAGGCGCGGACGGAGCACTCCGGCCTTTCCCGGCGACGTTCGGCCGGAACTTGATCTTCCCTTTGAGCCCCTCGACCTGGCTCGGACGGAAGCGCAGAAACTGGCCGCCGAGCCTGTAGCCGGTGAGCTTGCCTTCCTTGACCAACTGCTCGACGTCGACTTCGGCGATCCCCAGATACTGTGCCGCTTCAGACGTCGTCCAGAGTTTCTCCATCGCTAACCTGTAAATGCGTAAATGCGTGAATGCGTGAATGCGTGAATGCGTGAGGGCCTGCACGCATCGACCCATTCACGCACGTACGCATTTACTTGATTTTTTCGTGGGCGAGCCACTCTTCGATCTTCGCCCGCTCAAACCGCCACCGCTCCCCCTCACGTTGCGCCGGCAACCGGCTGGCCTGTGCCCACTCCGACACCGTGGCCGCGTCCACTTCCAGATACCGGGCCAGCTCGTCGACCGTCATCCAGGTGGAGGGGCTACTGCGCGCGCTCGACATGTCCAGCTGCCCCTGGAACACCGCGCCATCTTGCATGACCATCCGCGGGCTGGTGATCTTGCCGGTCAGCCGCGCCGTCGGCAGCAGCTCCACCCGGCTGGTCGCCGTCACCTGGCCTTCCACGCTGCCGGCGATCGTGATCGACTCCCCCTGGATGGTCGCCTTCACGTGCGCCTTCTCGCCGATCGACAGCGTTCCTTTGGTGTCGAGCGTACCGTCAAAACGCCCATTGATCTGGAGATTGACCGGATCCTTGAAGGTCATCGTGCCGGTCATGCTGGCATCGACTTCCAGCCACTTCTCCGTGCCCCCCTCGCCGTGCTTCTGCCGCCCGAGCGCCATCGGTCCCCTCCTTGGCTGTATCACAGAACCACAGAATCTGTGACTCTTCTGTGGTTCTGTGAGCTACACCAGACACAGATTCGGATCGCTGTTGAGCGTCAAGGCGGCGACGCGCCCCCGCTGCAACAAGGGAAACCCGATCCCCGCCACCATGGCCCCGTTATCGACGCACAATGCCGGCGGAGGAAACACCGCGCGCAGCTTTTTTGCCGCGGCTTCCTCGGCCAGCCGCGCGCGCAGCCGCCGGTTCGACGCCACGCCGCCGCCGACGACGATGTGGGCCACACCGGTGCGCTGGCAGGCTTTCAGCGTCTTGCTCACCAGCACATCCACCGCCGCCTCCTGAAAGCTCGCCGCAATATCTGCAATGTCCTGAGGCTGGAGGCTGGAGGCTGGAGGCTGGATAGCCGCATACGCCTCTGCTTCCAGCTTCTGGCTTCCAGCTTCTCGCTTCAAACCCGTAGTGGCTTTTTGGACGTGGTGGTACACGGCCGTTTTCAAACCGCTGAAGCTGAAATCGAAGGGTTGCTTGCCGTGGCTTCGAGGCAACGGCACCTGTTTCGGATTGCCGCCTTCGGAGAGCCGGTCGATGGCCGGGCCGCCCGGGTAGCCTAAGCCGAGCAGCTTGGCCACCTTGTCGAACGCCTCACCGACCGCGTCATCTTTGGTGTCGCCCAACATCTCGTAGCGGCAATCGGGGTGGACGACGCACAGCAGCGTATGCCCGCCGGACACCACCAACCCGACGTAGGGCGGCTGCAGCGTCGGATCCGACATTTCACCGGCGTAGAGGTGCGCGGCCAGATGGTCGACGGGAATCAGTGGGCGGTCGAGGGCCAGTGCCAACCCCTTGGCGAACGCCAACCCGATCAGCAGCGCCCCCGGAAGGCCCGGCCCCTGCGTGACGGCGACGGCGTCGATGGCTTCCGGCGCGAGATGCGCCTGGCTGAGCGCCTCCTCCAGCACCGGCCAACAGGCTTCGACATGGGCGCGCGCGGCGATTTCCGGAATCACCCCGCCGTAGGGCTCATGCAGGGAGAGGCTCGACGCCACTGCGTTGCCGAGGACGCGCCGCCCATCTTCAACGATGCCGACGGCGGTTTCGTCGCACGACGTCTCAATGCCGAGAACGTTCATCCCACCACCTGCCGGTGGCAGCGCTCCACTTGTGATCTCAACTGTCTCTGCGTGACCATGCACAATGCGCTGCCGGGCCAGCCCACCTACCTGTTGTCGCTTTGCTGGCCGTCCGCCTGCGGCGGACGCCGGCAGGTGGTGGGATCATCCCGCCACCTAATTGACCGCCTTGCCCCTCGACTGATACACCCTGATCCCTTTCAGGAGATCCACGGCGCGAGCCAGCTGGTTGTCCCGTTTCTTGTCGTCCTTCTTGCTGTTCTTCTTACTGTCCTTCTTGTCGTCCTTTGCCTCCTGCGGGGTGGGCCTCGGCGACTCCTTCTCCGATTCGAGACGGTCAAAGAGCTCTTCCGCATCCTCGCCCTTCGGCGCCGCTGCCGCTTCTTCCTCGGGTGGCCGCTCAAACGGCACGTCCACATCCGGCGCAATGCCTTGGCCGTGAATGGTGCGCCCGCTGGGGGTGAAGTACTTGCTCGTTGTCAGCCGCAGCGCGCTGCCGTCTTTCAGCGGGAAAATGGTCTGCACCGACCCCTTGCCGTGGGACTTCGTGCCGATCACCACCCCCCGGTGGTGGTCCTGAATCGCCCCGGCGACGATCTCCGAGGCCGAGGCGGAGCCTTCGTTGATGAGCACGATCAGCGGCAGATCCCGCGCCGGGCCGGCCTCCTTGGCGCGGTACTCCTGGTTCTGGTTGGTCAGCCGCCCCTTGATGCTGACGACCAGGTCGCGGTCATCGAGGAAGAGGCCGGTGACCGCCACCGACACATCGAGCAGCCCGCCGGGATTGTTGCGCAGATCAAGCACCAAGCCCTCCATCGATTCGCGGCGCAACTTCGCCAAGGCCTGCTCCAGATCCCGGGCGCTGTTTTCGCTGAAGTCCGACAGCCGCACGTAGCCGATGCGCTCCTCGAGGATCGTCGCTTCCCGCACGCTCTGGATCTTGATGATGGCGCGCTCAAGGGCGACCTCCTTCAGCTCCGACTCGCCTTCCCGCAGGATGGTCAGCGTCACCTTGGTGCCCGGCTTGCCGCGCAGCTTCTTGACCGCCTCCACCAGGGTGACACCGCGCGTGAGCTCCCCATCGATCTTGATGATCCGGTCACCCGACTGCAGCTTCGCGTGGAAGGCGGGGGTGTCGTCGATCGGCGAGATGATGGTCAGCAGCTCATCTTTGATGGTGATCTCGATGCCCAGCCCGCCGAACTCCCCGCCCGTCTCGACCTTCAGCTCGTTGTAGCTGTCCGGGTCGAGGAACTGGCTGTACGGATCCAGCGTGGAGAGCATCCCCTTCAGCGCGCCGTAGATGAGCTTGCGCTCTTCCGGCTGCTCGACGTAGTCGGAGCGCACAATGGCCATGGCGTTGTCGAACAGCTCCAGGCCGCGGTAAATCTCATCGCGCTTGGCGGCTGGGGTCTGCTCAACCGCGGCCGCCGGCGCCTTCGCGTGGAGGGGGCTGCCGCGCCCGGACGCCAAGGCCGCCGCCAGCAGCCCGATAAGCCACCACCGTCGTCTCATGCCGTTCTGCCTCCTTACCGTCTGACCTGCTCGAGCTTGCGCTTCAAGAGGTCGCTGATCTGCTGAGGATTCGCCGTGCCTTTGGACTGCTTCATCGCCTGGCCCATCAGATGGGTGAAGGCGGTCGTCTTGCCGCCGAGGTAATCCTCCACCGACTGGGCGTTGGCCGCTAGCACCGCGTCCGCGATCGCCTCCAGCGCCCCGGCATCACTGATCTGCTGCAGGCCGCCTTCGTTGACCAGCTCCACGGGGTCCTGCTGGCGTTCCATCATCTGGAGGAAGACCTCCTTCGCCATGCGCCCGGAGATGCGGCCCGAGCCTATCAATTCTATCAAATGCGCCAGCCATTGGGGGCGAAGTTTCAACGCGTCAGGCTCCAGGCTCTTGGCGTTGAGATAGGCCGACAGATCGCCCATGATCCAGTTCGCGGCTTGCTTGGCCGCTGCCCCGGCTGTAATCGCGCCCTCGAAGAGCTCGGCCAAGGCGCGGCTCTGCGTGAGCACCTGCGCATCGTACGCCGACAACTGATAGGCCGCCCGAAGCCGCGCGCGGCGCGCAGCCGGCAGCTCCGGCAGCGCTGTGCGCACGCGCTCCACCAGCGCGCGGTCGAGGACGAAGGGCACCAAATCCGGCTCGGGAAAATAGCGGTAGTCGGCCGCTTCCTCTTTGCTGCGCATCGGCTCGGTGCGCAGCGCCTTGGCATCCCACAGGCGGGTTTCTTGCCGGATGCGCTCGCCAGCGTCCAGCGCGGCGGCCTGCCGGCGGATTTCGTACTCCAAGGCCTGCTTGACCGCTTTGAAGGAGTTGAGGTTCTTCACCTCGACCTTCGCGCCGAAGGCCTGCTCGCCGGCCTGGCGCAGGGAGACGTTCGTGTCGCAGCGCAGGCTGCCCTCTTCCATGTTGCACGTGGAGACGTCCAGGTATTCGATCACCGCCTTCAGCTCCACCAGGTACTGGGACGCCTCCTCCGAGGAGCGCAGATCCGGCTCGCTGACGATCTCCAACAGCGGCACGCCGGTGCGGTTGAAGTCCACGAACGTTTCGGTGGCGTGCGCCTCGTGCAGCAGCTTGCCGGCGTCCTCCTCCAGGTGGATGCGATGGATGCCAATGCGCTTGGCCTGATCGCCGAGCGCGATGTCGAGATGGCCGCGGCGGGCGAGCGGGTTGTCGTACTGGGAAATCTGGTAGTTCTTCGGCAGATCCGGATAGAAATACTGCTTGCGGTCGAACTTCATCGTGCCGGCGATCTCGCAGTCGAAGGCCAGCCCCACGCGAACGCCCCACTCCAGCGCGCGGGCGTTGAGCACTGGCAGCACGCCCGGTAAGCCGAGGCAGACCGGGCAGGCCTGGCTGTTGGGTGGTGCCCCGTATTTCGCCGGGCAGCCGCAGAAGAGCTTCGTCACCGTGCTCAACTGCAAGTGGACCTCCAGCCCGATCACCGGCTCGTAGGCCATTAACGCTTCAAATGGAACGCTGGCAGCAAGAGTGCCCAGAAACACCAGCCAAGAAATATGATGACTGGAAGCACACACGCCATTGAACAGGCGCGCCCACGAAGCGTTGAGCTGTTTCGAAGCAGATACCGCGCCGTGGCGAACCATAACGCGATACTAAGGAACGCGTAGAAGGGCCAAAACTGAAGTCCCACGGCACTCATGTGAAACAGAATGCGTGTTCGCAGCGGAACCGTTCCTCCCAACGCAGTAAAGATATCTCGAAACGTTGGGACGATGTCGAGCAGTATCACTGTTAGGATTAAAAATGGAAGCCCGCTGATACCATAGATCCGTAACTTCCAGCCAAGAGAGTTGAGTCCGTGCGCCATGATCCTAATACGCCTGGCCCCGATGATCGATGGCGAGCATGAACACTATGCGTTGGCGTCCATCAACCGTATAGAAAAATCGGTAATCCCCGATGCGGTACCGCCACGTCTCAGGAGTCACATCCCGCAGCTTCTTGATGTGCCGGCCGAGGTAGGGGTTGGTCCGCAACTGCGGATAGACGCCACTGGTTAGTTTCTGCCGGATACGAGTCCGTTGCCCGGTAAAATCCTGCTCCAGATCCTTCAGAAACCTGGCCGTTTCGAAAATCCGGAAGTCAGCCAACGAGCTTGCCCTTCCGCCGTCGCGCGTCCTGGTGCCCGCCTTGTAGTTTCGCCATCAAGCGCTTATCTGAGCGGATCTGGTCCATTTCAACTGCATCAACGTAATCGCTCTCTTCAATGCCCTTGATCACCATGATGGTCATGAAGTTAGAGATGGGCCGCCGTTCCAGCTTTGCGCTGGTAGCAATACGCCGGTATTCCTCCTCAGATAATCGGACCGTCACGACCTTCGCCATCGCCGCCCTCCTTTGATGTATATATATTCTACTGTATTCTTTTGTATTTTTCAACTATATGTTGACAGCGGGTCTTTTTAGATGCCACGGTGTGGCCTGCTCATACGCATAGGCCACACGCAGGAGCACGTCTTCTTTAAATGGCGCGGCCAGCAGCTGCAAGCCGATCGGCAGCCCTTCCTTGGAGAATCCACAGGGAATCGAGATCGCCGGAATGCCCGCGAGGTTGGCTGAGATCGTGTAGACGTCCGAGAGATACATTTGCAGCGGATCCTGCAATTTCTCGCCGAAACGAAAGGCCGTCGTTGGCGCCGTGGGCATCACGATCACCTCGCAGCGTTCGAAGGCCGCATCGAAATCCCGCTTGATGAGCGTCCGCACCTTCATCCCTTTCAAGTAGTAGGCGTCGTAGTAGCCCTGCGATAGCACGTAGGTCCCCAGCAGGATGCGGCGCTTCGCTTCCGCGCCGAAGCCCTCGGTCCGCGTGCGCAAGTACATCCCAAGGAGTTGATTTTCGCTCTCCGGCGACTCTCTCGAGTCTCGAGTCTCGAGTCTCGAGTCTGACGGCGCGCGCCATCCATACTTGACGCCGTCATACCGGGCCAGATTCGAGCTGGCTTCGGCCGTCGCAACGATATAGTACGTCTCAATTGATCTGTGAAGATTCGGCAAGTTGATCTCGACACGCTCACAGCCAAGATCGACGAACTTCTTCCATGCGGCATGGTCCGCCTGCTTGACCTCTTCGCTTGCTCCGGCCGGAAGCGCGGGGATGCCCACGCGCAGCCCTTTGACAGGCTGTTCCAGCGAGGCGGCGTAGTCCGGCACACCCACTGGCGCCGAAGTGGAGTCCCTCGGATCATGGCCGGCGATCACCGAGAGGACGGTCGCCGCGTCGCGCACATCCTTGGCGATCGGGCCGATCTGATCGAGCGAAGAGGCGAAGGCGACCAGCCCGTAGCGCGAGACACGGCCGTAGGTGGGCTTCAATCCCACCACGCCGCAGAAGGAAGCTGGCTGACGAATCGATCCCCCGGTGTCGCTGCCCAGCGCGGCAACGGCGAGATCCGCAGCCACCGCAGCGGCCGAGCCGCCGCTAGAGCCGCCCGGCACGCGCCTAAGATCCCACGGATTTTTCGCCGGACCAAACGCGGAGTTCTCCGTGGACGACCCGAAGGCAAACTCATCCATATTGGCGCGCGGGATGAGCACCACGCCGGCGCGCCTCAGACGCTCAATCACCGTGGCGTCATACGGCGACCGAAACCCCTTGAGGATGCGGGACGCGCAGCTGGTCTGTTCGTCGGTGATACAAATGTTGTCCTTGATGGTCATGGGAATGCCGCTGAGAGATCCGCCGCGCGCCGAAGCTGCCTTCGCCTGCTGCCGCAACCGCTGCGCATTGACCTCCAAATAGGCGTTGACCTTGGGGTTGAGCTGCGTGATGCGCGCCAGCAGATCCTCGATGAGGTCCGATGGGCTGATGGTGCCGGCGTCCAGCAGCGCGCGCAGCTCGTGAATCGTCTTGGAGACGAGGGATCCTGCGGGCATCCTACGACTCGATGACTTTCGGCACCTTCACAAACGGCGGCTGAGCGGCGGGGGCGAGCGACGTCACGGCCTGCTGCGGCAGCGAGCGCTGCGGCACATCCTCGCGCAGGACGTTGGAGAGCGGCAGCACGTGGCTGGTCGGCTCAACGCCATCGGTGGGTACCGCTTGCAGCCGCTGGACATACGTGAGGATCTCATCGAGCTGCGCGGCCGTCTGCGAGAGCGCCTTGCCTTCGAGCTTCAGGCGCGCAAGCAGGGCCACCTGCTTGACGATCTCCGGCGTGATGGCTGACATCGAAACGTCACTATAACTTGCCGACGCTGATTAGTCAATGTACGCGCCTCGGTAGCAGCCAGCAGCAAGCAACCAGCAGTCAGCATACAGCAGACAGCACACAGTGTGTCAAGCAAGGGGCGGCTGTGGCCGCGGGCCGTTCCCTCGGGGAACCCTCCCTCTCCCCGCCACGAGACGAGGGCGTGTCCGGGCCTCCCTCTCGGGAACGTTCCCGCGTCCATCCGCCCCCGGGCTTAAGCCCGCACAGTCGCTCGCGGTCCATCCCCCGCCCTCCTACCAGGGGTTGTCGTGCCGCAGGCACCCCTGGCGAGCGTATATGCGGTTCAGCCCGGCGCAGGCGGACTGCGTTTGAGACACCGGCCGTGCTGTCCGAGGCGCCGACTGCCGGCGCCGAGTTCACGGCCGGTCCGCCGCAGCCGGGCGTCTCGGAACCGCATCTGAGCGAGCCGGGGTGCCGGCGGCACGACCAGGATGCGGGGGCCACGGCGACGCTGGCCTCTACCAGTCGGATGGCGAGGCGTCGAAGGCGGCGCGGAGGAGTTCGATGGAGGGCGGGCCGTCCGCAGGCCAGAGGATGCCGACGACGTCGAAGCGGATCTGTTGCGGCAATTCGCGCAGACGGTTCAGGTACCAGCGGGCGGCCCGGATGATCCGCTGCCGCTTGCGGTGAGTGATCGTCGCGAATGGCCCGCCCTGGTCACCTGAGGCGGTGCAGCGCACTTCGACAAAGCAGAGCACGTCCCCCTCATGCGCGATGAGGTCGATCTCCCCCACCGGAAACCGGACGTTGGCCTGCTCGATCGTGTAGCCGTGGGCGCGCAGGTAGGCGGCCGCCAACTGCTCAGCGCGCTGTCCTTGCTGCTGCCGCCACGGGAGCATCTACCGGCTCCTCCAGCGGTACGCCCAGGCAGAGCGCCTCGCGCACGGGAGCGAAGCTGCGCCGATGAAACAGCGACACGCCCCAGACCCGGAGCCGTTGGGCGTGGAGGGAGGTACCGTAGCCTTTGTGGCGGTCGAACGCATAGCGGGAATCGAGGTCATGGTAGAAGGTCATCAGCCGGTCGCGCAGCACCTTCGCCATGATGGAGGCGCAGGCGATCACATAGCTGCGCTGATCACCACGAATGATCGGATAGCAGGGAACCTCAAGTGGCGGGGCCAGATGGCCGTCGACCAGCACCGCGTCAGGAGCGGACGGCAGATCGCAGACGGCCTGCCGCATCGCCTCCAGCGTCGCGTGCAGGATGTTGCGGCGGTCGATTCCTTCGGCGCAGACGATCCCGAAGCCCACGTGGGCGCGCTCGGCGATAACCTCAAAGGCGCGAGCGCGCTGCAGGGCGGTCAAGCGCTTGGAATCGTCGATGCGGACAGGCAGGCGAGCGACGGGAAGGATGACGGCTGCCGCCACCACCGGCCCGGCCCAGGGGCCGCGCCCGGCTTCATCGACGCCCGCCAGGCGGCTAGGCGGCACCTCGAGCGCCCTGCGGCCGCCGTCAGCGGGCCACAGGGGCAACTGTCCGCCTTCGCTAAAGCTACGGCGGACACCCGCCGAAGCTCCCCTCTGTGTAGCGCTCCGGGGAGCGAAGGCGGGCGACTTATGCGCGCGTCTTCGCCGCGTCGGCCGCCTTGCCGGCGGCGATGGCGACATCAGGCCGATTGGCGGCAGCGGCCACCTCAAGGCTGGCGTTCGGAGAGCTCGCCTCGCCGGGGCGTGTCTCTCCCGCCGGCTGGGCGGCAGCGATGCGGGTCTTGCCGATGATGGCGCGCAGATAATACAGGCGGCTGCGCTTGACCTTGCCGCGGCGCAGCACCTCCACGCGCGAGACGACCCGCGGATTGAGCGGGAAGTTGCGCTCCACCCCCTCGCCGTAGGTCACGCGGCGCACGGTCAGCGTCCTGGACGCCCCGCCGCCCCGTGCGCGGATGACGATGCCCTCAAACTGGGCCACGCGCTCCTTCTCCTGTTCGTAGATCTTGAACCACACGCGCACCTCATCCCCCGGCCGGCAATCATCCGTTGCCACCGCCGGGGTCTCTTTGTGGATCACCGCTCGCCAATCCATCGTCATCCTCGCTGTGTGCCGTTGCCTGCCTGCCGCGCCCGCGGCGCAGGCAGGCGTGCCTTCTTCAGCAGATCGGGGCGCCGGCGCGCGGTCTGCCGCGCTGCCTGCCGCCGGCGCCACGCCGCCACCTGGCCATGGTCGCCGGAAAGCAGCACCTGCGGCACCGCCATGCCCCGGAAGCGTTCCGGCCGGGTATACTGCGGATACTCCAGCCAGCCGCCGGCGAACGACTCCTCGGCGGTGGCCTGCTCATGCCCGATCACCCCGGGAATGAAGCGCGCCAAGGCATCAATCGTCACCATCGCGGGCAGCTCGCCACCGGTGAGCACGTAGTCACCGATGGACATCGACCGGTCCACTGCCGAGAGCACCCGCTCATCCACCCCTTCGTAATGGCCGCAGATGATGATCAGATGCTCCCGCCGGACCAACTCCTCGGCCGCCGCGGCACAGAGCGGCTCCCCGCGCGGGCTCATCAGCAGCGTCTGGCAGCCGCCGGCATGCGCCTGCCTGCCGCGCCTGCTGACTGCCCGACTGGCTCGGCGCAGGCAGGCCTGGCAGTCGCGCCGCAGATCCTCCAGCGCTTCGAAGATCGGCCCGGGCTTCATCACCATGCCCGGCCCGCCGCCGTAGGGGCGGTCATCCACTGAGTGGTGCTTGTCGCGCGTCCAACGGCGCAGATCATGCACCGCCACGCGCAGCCGTCCGCTGGCCTGGGCGCGCTTGAGGATCGACTCCCCCAACACGGCGTCGAACATCCTGGGGAAAATCGTCAGGATATCGATCCGCATCGCCATCCAAGGTTACTAGTAGTTACCAGAGGTTACCAACGCTGCCTTGCAGCAAGATGTGTTACTAGAAGTTACCGGTAACCCTAGCAACCTTTAATAACTTCTAGTAACTAACCTCGTTACTCTTCCAAGTCAGTAACTGACGCTCAGTTTTTTGCAAGCGCGGGTAACTGTTTTTTGAAATGCTTGATGAGCCGCGCGAGAGCTTCGGAGACCTGCGCCCCCGAGGACGTCCAGAACGTCAGCCGCGACTCATTCAGCGAAAACTTCGGCGGGTTGTACGATGGATCGTAATAGCCGAGGATCTCCAGCGCCCGCCCGCCCTGCGCCTTGGCCCTATCCGCCACCACGATGCGGTGGGCCGGCGCCTTCTTCGTGCCCCGCCGCTGCAATCGAATCACGACCATCCCGGCACTCCTTCTGCTTGCCGCGCTGAAGGGATCTCCACCCGCTCAAGCACCGCTCCCAACTGCCGCAACTGCTCTTCCAGGTGCTGGTAGCCGCGGTCCAAATGCTCCAGCCCACTCAATTCGGTCTGATGATCCGCCGCCAGGGCCGCCAGCACCAGGGCCGCCGCCGCCCGCAGATCCGGGGCGGTCACCGGGACTCCGGAGAGCCGGGGCACGCCTTTGACGATCGCACTCGCTCCCTCGCGAGCGATCGAAGCGCCCATCCGGTTCAGCTCCGCCACGTGCATGAAGCGCTCCGGATAGATTTTCTCGGTCAGCACGCTAACCCCCTGAGCCGTCGCCAGCAGCGCCATGATCGGCGCTTGCAGATCCGTGGGAAAACCCGGATACGGCAGCGTGGTCACATCGACCGCGCTCAGGCGCCGCGGGGCGCGCACGCGGATGGCGCCATCGAGCACGTCCACCTCTACGCCGGCCTCGCGCAGCTTCTCGCTTAAGGCCGCCACATGATCCGCCCGCGCGCCATCGATGACCACCTCGCCGTGTGTGACGGCGCCCGCCAGCATCAGCGTGCCGGCTTCGATGCGATCCGGAATGATCTGATGGCGCGCGCCGTGCAGCTGCCGCACCCCGTCGATGCGGATGACCGGCGTGCCGGCACCCTCAACCCGCGCGCCCATGGCGCAAAGAAACGCGACCAGATCGGCCACTTCCGGCTCGCAGGCGGCCTGCTCAATGACCGTGGTGCCTTCGGCCAGGGTGGCCGCCATCATCACGTTGCCGGTGGCCAGCACCGAGGAGCCGTGCGCGCCGGCTAAGTGCACCCGCGCACCGTGCAGCAGCCCGGCGGCCACCACGTAGCCGTGCTCGCTGGAAATCGCCGCCCCCAGCGCTTGCAGCCCCTTGAGGTGCAGATCGATTGGCCGAGGCCCGATCACGCAGCCGCCCGGAATCGACACCTGCGCCTCGCCCTGCTTCGCCAGCAACGGCCCGAGCACGCACACCGAGGCGCGCATTTTGCTGACGAGATCGTACGTCGCGGTCGTCCCGGAGTACCGCCCGGGCGTGATGGTCAGCTGCGGCCCGTTGAGCTCAACCGCCACGCCCAGCTCGCGCAGGATGTCCGCCATCATCAGGACGTCGGACACCTGCGGCACGCCCTCGATGACCGAGGTCTCCTCCGTCAGCAGGCAGGCCGCCATGATCGGCAGCACGTCATTCTTCGCCCCGCCGACGGCGACGGTGCCCCGCAGGGGACCGCTGGGCTGAATCACAAGCTTCTGCAACTGCCCGCCACTCCGGCGCGTTCGATGATAAGGCCGCGGCTGCGGCCGGCCAGATCCCGCACGCCATCCACCGAAGCCGCCCACGGCTGTGCTTGTGCCTCGCGCTGCAAGACGCTGCCCTGCTCCTCGGCGCACTCCATCACGAGCACGCCGCCGGCATCCAGCATCCGCGGTGCTTCGGCCAGGAGGCGGCGCAGCTCGCGCAAGCCGTCCGCCCCGCCGTCAAGGCTCAGGCGAGGCTCCTGTCGCACGTCCAGCGGCAGGCGATCCACTTGCCCGCTGGGCACATAAGGCGGATTGGCAATGATCCCGTCAAAGCAATCGCCCGAGCGCAGCGGCTCCATCCACCGGCCGCAGACCAGATGCACTCGGGCCGAGAGTCCATGCCGCCGCACGTTCTCGGCAGCAACGTAAAGTGACGTCCATGATACCTCAACAGCGACGATTCGACAAGCGGAAAGCTGCCGCGCGAGCGTGACAGCGATACACCCGCTGCCGGTGCCAAGATCGAGCAGGCACAGCGGCCGCTGGGCGCTGCGCTGCCGGGCGCGCAAGCGCTCCAGCGCGGCTTCAACAACCGCTTCCGTTTCCGGCCGCGGGATGAACACGCCGGGGGCCACCAGGAAGCGCTCGCCGAAAAACTCGGCCTCGCCGAGCAGGTACTGCAGCGGAATGCCGCCGCAGCGCCGGCTGATCAGCTCGCCCAGGCGCGCGAGAACCTCTTCCGGCACCGGCGCCTCCCGCAGGTATAAGGCCGTGGGCTTCTCGCCGAGCACGTGGCCCAGCAGCCACTCCGCCTCCCGCTGCGGCGACTCAATCCCAGCCTCCTCCAGCCGCCGCGCCGCCTCCCGCAGCAACTCCTGAGCCATGCACCTCACCGGTGTTCGTTGTTCGGTCATCGGTCACGTTGCCCGTTTCGTCTGACGTTTGTCGGTCACGTCAACAGCCGAATACCGTTACCGAATACCGACACGGGCCACGTAACCGACAGCCGTAACCGACAAACGGTCATTAGAACCGGTTTCATAAATCCGCGCGAACCGCGTTGCGAGCGCCAGCCGGCCCGCGGCAAGGAACGACGACGACGCTGTACCCCCTGGGGTACTGCGAGGAGGAGGGACGCCGCCGCGGGTCGGCTGTCGCCGCAACCCCTTGACAGCCCGTGGGCTGGGCCGATCGGCGTCGGCCCGCGGCGTTGCTCGTCGCTCACGTACTCGTCTTCGAGTACGCCACGCTCCTCGCGCCTAGCGGGCCTCGCCGCTGGGCCCAGCGCGGTCGCGGGGATTTATGAAACCGGTTCTAGGAAGATTCTGCATGTTTCGCGTGGGCTGCCGCGATGAGGGCATCGGTCAAGGCATCCAGCTCGCCTTCCATGACACGATCCAGCTGATGGAGTGTGAGGCCGATGCGGTGGTCGGTGACGCGCCGGTCGGGGAAATTGTAGGTGCGGATCTTCTCGCTGCGGTCGCCGCTGCCCACCTGCTGGCGGCGGCTGGACGCGATCTGCTGCCGCTGCTCCTGCTGGATCTTATCGAGCAGCCGCGCGCGCAGCACGCGCATGGCCTTCTCCTTGTTGCGCAGCTGGCTGCGCTCATCCTGGCAGGTGACGACCAACCCGGTCGGAACGTGCTTGATGCG
>JACQRD010000001.1 GCA_016206675.1 Candidatus Omnitrophota bacterium | reverse complement strand
TACGGAGTGGTTCTGGTGGTGCACGTGCTGCTGGCGGTCTTCATGATCATCATCATCCTCCTGCAGGGTGGGCGGGGCGGGTTGGGCGAGGCGCTGGGCGGGGCGGCCGCGCAGTCGCTCTTCGGGGGCGGTGCCAACATCGTCATGACCAAATTGACCGCCTTCTGCGCCGGGCTGTTCATGATCACTTCCTTGACCTTAGCGCTGCTCTCCTCCAAGGAGGGGGGCTCCATCATCGACCGGCTGCCGGCCGCGCCGGAGGCCGCCATCCCCCTGACGTTGCCGGACTCCTCGTCTTCCGCCGCCAGCACGGCGCCGGCCCCTACGACGCCGTAGGCCGGCACGCGGCGCCTTGTCAGTCCCCCCCACCCAAGTTTTTCGAGTTGAACGAATGTAGTATATATGCTACATTTTTGATATGCTCCCATTCGGGCAAACCGTGTTCTTGTGGCGGACGGCGCGCGGCCTGACGCAAGCCGCCCTGGCGCACCGGGCAGGGATGCCTCGTCCTAACCTCTGCGCGATCGAGCGCGGACGGCGGGAGGCCTCGCTCTCCACCTTGCGGGCGCTGGCCCGGGAGCTGGATGTTCGCCCCGGGACCCTGGTGGACGGCATCGCCCCCTTGCCGCAGGGCGAGGCGGCGCCATCGTGGTCTCGAGAAGCGCTTGAGCGCGTCGCGGACGCGGTGGTCGGGCGCGCCAAGCCGCCGACCGCTCAGGAGCGAGCCCTGGCCAAGACCCTCGAGCAGGTGGTTCGCAATCGGCTTGGCGCAGCGCGCGGCACGCGCCGCCCGCTGCGCAAGGGCCGAAGAGCAGCGCAGACGGCGTGGCTTCAGTTGGAAACGGCGTATCCGCGCGAGGTGGTCAAGAGCGTGCTGCAGCGAGTTGAGGATCGGCTGTTGCGCCGATGAATCAGCGGCAGATCGACCGCTTCTTCCGCCTCCTGGCGCGCGAGCTGAACCGGCCGTGCCGGGTGATCGTCACCGGTGCCGCCGCCGGGTCGCTGTGGGGCTCCATTCGCCCAAGCCTTGACATTGATTTTTCCGTCACCTTCGTCCCGGCGCGCCGTCGGCAGTGGGACGCACTGGAGGCGGCCATCGCCCGCACCGTGGCGGCAACCGGCATTAAAGCCAATTACGCCGAGGATATCGACCGGTGGGGACAAATCTCCCTGCTGGACTACCGGCGCACCACGCAGCCTTACAAGCGGTTCGGCGCGCTGGAGGTTCGGCTGATCGATCCGGCCTACTGGACCATCGGTAAGCTGACGCGATATCTGGATCCCGATGTGGAGGATCTTGTGACGGTGCTGCGCCGCCAACGCATCACCCCGGGTCGCCTCGCGGATCTCTGGGGTCGGGCGCTGCGCCTCAGCCCCCGCTCGAACGTTCTCACGCAGTTTCGCCGCCAGGCAGAGCATTTCCTGCAGACGTACGGCAAGGCCATTTGGGGTCCGACGTTTCATGCCGACCGCATCCTTACCCGGCTCTATCGACGAGCTGGCCTACACCCATGAAACCGAAAAATGGTGCCTGGCACCATTTATTGGCGGTCGTGGCGACAGCCTGCATGATGAGCGCGGGCGTTTCCTTGTTTGCCGAGGAGCGTTCGGTGACAGGGGATGCGATCGTCGTCGGATCGATCGGCGATGCCAGCCGCCTGCTGCCGCTGTTGGCCTCGGATAGCGCCTCGGGCGATATCGTCGGGTTGCTGTTCAACGGCCTGCTCAAATATAACGAACGGCTGGAGATCGTCGGCGATCTGGCCCAATCCTGGTCCGTCAGCGAGGACGGGCTGGCCTTGGTCTTCCGGCTGCGGCCCAACGTCCGCTGGCATGACGGGCATCCGGTGACGGCGGAGGACGTCCGGTTCACCTACCAGAAGCTCGTCGATCCCGCCGTCCGCACCCCTTTTGCGAGCAACTACGAGCTGGTCAGCTCTGTGGAGGTGCTCGATCCACTCACCGTGCGCATCACCTACCGCGAGCCCTTCGCGCCGGCGCTGGAGAGCTGGATGACCGGCCTCATCCCGAAGCATCTGCTGGAAGGCGAGGATCTCAATACCACGCCGCTGCTGCGCCGCCCAATCGGCCATGGGCCGTACCGGTTCGTGCGATGGAAGACCGGCGAGCTGATCGAGCTGGCCGCCAACCCGGACTACTTCGAGCACCGCCCGCACATCGACCGCTATCTCTACCGGATCATCCCGGATCAGGCCACGCTGTTTCTTGAGCTGCTGACCGGCGGCATCGATCTGACAGGCTTAAGTCCGATGCAGTATCAACGGCAAACCGATACGCCCTACGTGCGGCGCGCTTACCGCAAGTTCCGCTACCCCTCCTTCGGCTTTGCCTACGT
>JACQRD010000022.1 GCA_016206675.1 Candidatus Omnitrophota bacterium | reverse complement strand
GCGCGTCGCGGCGATGCCCGGCTTCGCCTTGGCGCATCCGCTGCAGCCGGCTTCAACGGTGCAGGGCCTGCTGCAGCTGATCTACGAGCTGGAGCAGCTGCTCTGCGCCATCACCGGCATGGCGGCCTTTACCCTGCAGCCGGCGGCCGGCGCTCAGGGGGAGCTCACCGGCATCAAGATCATCGCGGCGTACCACCGGCGCAAGCGCCGCAACCGCCCGGTCATCCTGATTCCGGACTCGGCCCACGGCACCAATCCGGCCTCGGCAGCGCTCTCCGGCTTCTCCGTAGTCCAGTTGAAATCCGCCAACGGGCGTATCGACGTGGCCGAGTTGAAGTCCAAGCTGACCAAGGATGTCGCGGCGCTGATGCTCACCAACCCCAACACGCTGGGGCTCTTTGAGCGCGACATCACGACCGTCGCCGCCCTGCTGCACGAGCAGGATGCGCTGGTGTACATGGACGGCGCGAACATGAACGCGTTGCTCGGCATCGCGCGGCCCGGCGAGATGGGCGTCGATATCCTCCAGCTGAATCTGCACAAGACCTTCTCGACGCCGCACGGAGGTGGAGGCCCCGGGGCCGGGCCGGTCGGCGTGGCCAAGGCGCTGGAAGCGTACCTGCCGCTGCCGCGCGTGGTGCGCAAGAGCCGAGGCTTCGCGTGGGATGAGCGCGGTCGCCATTCGGTGGGCCGAGTGCACGGCTGGTACGGCAACGTCGGCATGCTGGTGCGCGCCTACACGTACATCCGGACGCTGGGCCGCGAGGGGCTGGCACGCGCGGGGCAGGCGGCGATCATCAACGCGAATTACCTGAAGGCACGGCTGCAAGAGACCTTTCCGGTGCCGTTCGACGGCTCCTGCATGCACGAGTTCGTGGCGACGGCCACGCCGCTGAAGCGCTACGGTATTACCGCGATGGATGTGGCGAAGCGGCTGCTCGACTACGGGTGTTACGCGCCGACCGTCTATTTTCCGCTGATCATCGATGAGGCGCTGATGATCGAGCCGACCGAGACGGAGTCCAAGGAGACGCTGGACCGGTTCGTGGAGGCGCTGTTAAGCATCGCCAAGGAAGCCGCGGCTGATCCGGACCTGGTGCGGAACGCCCCGCATCGCATGGTGGTTCGGCGGCTGGATGAAGTGAAGGCGGCTCGCGAGCCGAATCTTCGATGGGCACCCGTGGGACAAACGGTGAGTGCCTGATGCGTCAGACCGCAGACCGCAGACCGCAGACCGCAGTAAGAGGGGTTGACTACGGACTACGGACTACGGACTACGGACTCAAGAATGGTGTGATCAGTGGTAACAAGGGGTGGCGCGTCTTCGTGGAGGAGGGGTTGTCGGCTCACGAGCAGATGGCGCGCGATGCGACCCTGGCGCGCGAGGCGCTGCCGATGGTTCGCTTCTTTGTGTGGGATCCGCCGGCGGTCTCGCTGGGGTTCAAACAGGTGCCTCCGGCTTGGCTGGCCTCGGCGGCCGGGTTCGAACAGGTGGAACGTCCCACCGGCGGCGGGCTGGCCTTCCACGGCAGCGACGTCTCCGTGGCGGTGATCGTGCCGCGCCGTGTCAGCCTGCCGCTTGCGCTGCTCATGCAGGCGGTCTGCGAGAATGCCGTCGCCCTCTGCCGGGACATGGGAGCCAACGCCCACGCCGTGGCGGATGTGCCGGCGCAGGGGCGCATCGCGTACTGCCTGACCGACCCGAGCTCCTATGCGGTGATGATCGATGGGAAGAAGGCCGCCGGCTTTGCCCTGCGGCGGTTTCCCAAGACGTGGCTCATCCAAGGATCGCTGCTGGTGCGGCCGCTGCCGCAAGCACTGGCCGGGGCGATTCCCGCGCCGGTGTCGGCGCAATTGCACGCGGGGGCGATGCCGCTGGCCCAGGTGCTGCCGGGCGCGGTTGCGCCGTGTGACGTCGCGCGCCGATGGGCCGATGGATGGTCAGGCTGGTGGGAAGAGGCAACTGCCCCGAACCCACAACCTACACCCCAGAACCACATGGTGTTTATCGCTGCTGATGCAATGTGACACCTGCAAGCAGGAGAGCGAGGTGGTGCTGCGCGTCGTGATTGCCAAGGACTACAACCGCAGCCTCGCGCGCCCCATCTTCAACTGTCCGAAGTGCTTCGAGAAGAAGGAACAATCGAAAACTACCCCGAACCCCCAACCCAGAACCCCGAACTGAGATTGGATGTCAAAAATCACGATTGCGGAGTTGCTTGCGCGCAAAGAGCAGGACGGCAAGATCGCCATGCTCACCGCCTACGACTACCCGATGGCCAAGCTGGTGGACGAGGCGGGCGTGGACCTTGTGCTGGTGGGCGATTCGCTCGGCATGGTCGTGCTGGGCTACGAGACGACCGCGCCCGTGACGATGGATGAGATGATCCACCACGCGAGAGCGGTGCGCCGCGGTGTGGCGCGCGCCCTGCTGGTGGGCGACATGCCCTTGATGGCGCTGCGCGCCTCCGCCCCGGAAGTGCTGCGCCATGCCACGCGCTTTGTGCAGGAAGCCGGCTGCGATGCCGTCAAAGTGGAATGGCGGGAGGGCATCGACGACAGCGTCCGGACCATGGTGGGAGCCAATATCCCCGTCATGGGGCACGTGGGGTTGACCCCCCAGACCGCAGCCTCCGAAGGCGGCTTCGGGCTGCGCGGCAAGGATGCCGAGTCCGCCAAAACTATCATCGCCCAGGCGCAGGGGCTGGAGCGTGCGGGGTGCTTCGCCATCGTGCTGGAGTGCCTGCCGGATCCCGTGGCCCAGGAGATCACGAAGCGGCTGCGCATTCCGACCATCGGGATCGGCTCCGGGCCGCACTGCGACGGGCAGGTGCTTGTGCTCTATGACGCCATCGGGTTGTACGAGCGGCTCAAGCCGAAGTTCGCCAAGCGCTACGCCGACGCCGCGTCGCTGGTGCGGGGGGCGGCTTCCGCGTTCGTGAACGAGGTGCGGTCGGGTACCTTTCCCGGCAAGGAACAAACGCCGACCATGGCGCCTGATGAAGCCGATAAACTGCGACGCGAGTTGGATCGCAAGAACAGCACACAGCCGTCAGCACACAGCCGTCAGTCGAAATGAGGAAAAGCCCGATCTGCCGCGATGGGTGTTACATGCCGCAGCTCTGCTCGGGCCATCCGGCGAAGTGCCTGATGCGGCCAAGGGCGTATTATCCCATGTTCGCCGATTTAAACGGCCGCCCCTGCGTCGTCGTTGGCGGCGGGCTAGTGGCCCAGCGCAAGGTGACCACGCTGCTGCGCTACGGCGCGAAGCTCACACTCATCAGCCCGCAGCTGACACGGCGTCTGGCCGCCTACGCCCGGCACGGGCGCATCCGCCATCTGGCAAGGCGCTTCCGTCCTGCGGATGTGCGCGGGGCATGGCTGGTCTACGCGGCCACCGATGATGCCCGCATCAATCACCTGGTCTTTCGCAGCGCCCAGCGGCAGCGCGTCTTCGCCAACGTGGTGGATCAAAAGCCGCTCTGCTCCTTCATTGCGCCGGCGATTCTCACGCGCGGTCCGCTGACGGTGGCGGTCAGCACCGGCGGAGCCAGCCCCACGCTGGCCAAGCGGCTCAAGCGCGAGCTGGGCGAGCAGCTCGGCCGCCAGTATGGGCCGCTGTTGAAGCTGCTCACCGGCCTGCGGGGGATCGCCAAGCGGAAGCTGCCGAACTACCATGATCGAAAGCGGTATTTCGACGCAGTGGTGCGCCGCGGCCCATCGGCCACCCGCCGGCAAGCGCTGACATTACTCGAGCAGTACGCAGCGAAATGACCAAACCGCCTCGATGATCGCAGTGCATGTGGCCTGCTCGCTCTTGAGTTACGTGGCGTTTCTCGTGGCGTTTGTCTCCGGCTGGCTGTTCCTGATCCAGGAGCGGCAAGTCAGGCGCAAGACGCTGGGGGCGCTGTTTCACCGGCTGCCATCGCTGGCCACGCTGGATCGGCTCAATTTCCGCTCGCTCGGCTTCGGTTTCGCCCTGCTCAGCCTCGGGCTGCTCTTCGGGTTCGTCGGAATGCGGGTGAGCTTCGGGCGGTGGTGGATGCCGGATCCGAAACTGGCCGTGGCCGTGGCGGTCTGGTGCGCGTATCTGCTGTTGTGGATGGTGCGCCTGCGCTCGGCGCTGCGCGGCCGGCGGGTGGCGATCCTCTCGATTCTGGGTTTTAGCCTGCTGCTCTTGACGTGGTGGCATACGAGCTACTTGTTGCGCTCGGCGCATCCGTACCTGTAAAGCGCCATGCACATTCTCCTCGTCGGACTCAGCTACAAGTCGGCGCCGGTGGAGCTGCGCGAGCGGTTGGCGTTTCAGCGCGGCCAGCTGGAGGACGTCTTCGCGCGGCTGCGGCACGACGTGGGGCTCGAAGAGGCGGCTGTGCTCTCCACCTGCAACCGGGTGGAAATTTACGGCCGGGCCTCCCAGCTTGACGGCAGCGTCGCACGGCTGCAGCAGTTTTTCAGCCGGCACGGCGGGGTGGAGGAGTCCCGCCTGTCGCCGGCGCTGTACAGCTGCGCGCAGCCGCAGAGCGTGCGCCACCTCTTTGCCGTGGCCAGCGGGCTGGAGTCGATGGTGCTGGGCGAGGCGGAAATCCAGCAGCAAGTGAAGCTGGCGTACGAGCATGCCAGGCTCTACGGAGCGACGGGCAAGGTGTTTAACGCGCTGTTCCAGCGGGCCCTGAATGCCGCCAAGGCGGTGCGCACGCACACCGGCATCGGGCGCGGTGCCGTCTCCGTCGGCACGGTCGCCGTTGAGTTGGCGGGAAAGATCTTCGATCCGCTCTCGCGCGCCGTGGTCGTGCTAGTCGGAGCGGGCAAGATCGGCGAGCTGACCCTCCGGCGGCTGGCCGACCGGGGCGTGCGGGATGTGCGGGTGGTCAACCGCTCCCTGGAGCGGGCGGTGGATGTGGCGAGCATCTACGCCGCGCGGCCCGTCGCCTACGAGCAGCTGGGCGAGCAGCTGCTGGAGGCGGACATCGTCCTCACCTCCACCGGCGCTCCAGGGTTTATTCTGACCCGCCAGCAGGTGGAGGCGGCGATGCGCGCGCGCCACCACCGGCCGCTGTGCCTGGTGGATGTGGGTGTGCCGCGCAACGTGGAGCCGTCGGCGGGCGCGCTCGAGAACGTGTATCGATTCGACATTGACGATCTGCAGGGGGTGGTGGCCCACGCGCATCAGGAGCGCCAACAGGCCGTGGCGCAATCCCGCCGCATCATCGATGAGAAAGTGGATCGGTTTTTGGCCTGGTGGCGGTCGGAGTGCCAAGGGCCGAGCGTTGAAAGCCCGGCGGGTGAATCAGCGGATCAACCGCCTGCGGGGCAGGATTCGACCGTCGAAACCCAACAGCCGACCTTACGCTAGGGGCGAGGCATCGCACCATGCGGCGCCTCACAATTGGCACTCGCGGCAGCGCGCTCGCCCTCTGCCAGGCGCGTCTTGTCCAGGCGCAGCTGCAGGCTGCGGGGCGCGGTGTTGAGGTGGCACTTGAGGCGATTGCCGCCCAGGCCGATCGCCGGCCGGAGGCGTCATTGGCCGCCATGAGCGGCGAGGGGATCTTTGTCAAAGAGCTTGAGGCGGCCCTGCTGGAAGGCCGCATCGACGTGGCCGTGCACAGCCTGAAGGATCTGCCGCTGGACACTCCGGCGGAGCTGGAGATCGCCGCCGTGCCCGCACGGGAGGAGCCGCGCGATGCGCTCGTCTTGCGTGTCCCATCGACGCTTGACGCGCTGCCGCGCGGCGCGCGCGTGGGCACCTCCAGCTTGCGGCGCAAGAGCCAGCTGCTGGCCCAGCGCGGCGATCTGCACGTGCTGGAGATTCGCGGCAACGTGGACACCAGGCTGCGCAAGCTGGATGAGGGGCAGTACGATGCCATTGTCGTGGCGGCCTGCGGCTTGATTCGGCTTGGCTTGGCAGCGCGCATCACACAGCGCCTGGATTTCTCGGTCATGCTGCCGGAGCCGGGGCAGGGCGCCTTGGCGGTTGAGATCCGCGCGGATGATACGGCGGCGCGCGAACTGGTGCGCGCCTTGGAGGATCCGGTCAGCCGCTCCTGCGTGGAGGCGGAGCGCGCCTTCCTGCGCGGTTTGGGCGGCGGCTGCCGCGTGCCGATCGCCGCGCACGCGTCTTGCGCGGACAATGCATTACGCCTTGAGGGGGCGGTCATCGCCGCCGATGGCCGCCGGCAGATTCGCGACACGCTGAGCGGTTCCATGGCCGAGCCGTCCGCCGTGGGCCGCCAGTTGGCCGATCGCCTGATCGCCCAAGGCGCCCTGGAGTTGCTCAAGTCCTCGGTCGCTTAGAGGAAATGCCGTTACCTTTAAGGAAAAGGATAGGTGCGGGAAGGAAAAACACGTTTTTCCTTCCCGCCAGAGCTTCGTTCCTTCTCTTTCCTTTCAGGAAAGGGGAGACCAGGGAGCTCGCCGTCGAATGTCGGTAGCGAGCGACCGATAGGAGGGGAAAACCACGTTTTCCCCTCCTATGGAGCACCCATCGGATTTCCAAAGGTGCGACGCGCCCGTAGCTCAGCGGATAGAGCGCCAGCCTCCGGAGCTGGATGCCGTGGGTTCAAATCCCGCCGGGCGCGCGATTTTCCTCAATCAGAGGCGGGATTTGAACCCGCGAAAGGGGTCTGGGG
>JACQRD010000017.1 GCA_016206675.1 Candidatus Omnitrophota bacterium | reverse complement strand
GCGGGTTCCGGGTGGAGGCAGGGCGCGGAATGTTCCCGAGAGGGAGGCCCGGACACGCCATCGTGTCGTGGCGGGGAGAGGGAGGGTTCCCCGAGGGAACGTACGCGGCCTGCCGGCATATTTCGCCTTGCCGGAACCCGCTGCGACACCACCAAGAAAAGAGTACGCTTGCCGCCTCGTTTTCCCTATAATAAGCGCCATCCCATGCGGCAGATATCAGTCGCCCTTCTTGTCTTCATGCTCGCCAGCGGCGCATCAGGCGCCTCGGCGGCCACCATCCTCGGCGTGTCCTGGGAGGGCTCGGTCGTGTCGATTGACAGCTCCAGCGGCTCGTCCTCCTCTGTGGGCTCCTCAGGTTTCAGCGGCCTGAACTCGCTCGCCCGCAGTAGTACCGGCCAGCTCATCACCGTTGCCGGCCACCCGTTGCTGACCACTGACTCCACGCTGGTCGACATCAACCCCTCCACCGGGGCCGGCACCTCGCTGGGCACGATTACGGGGCTGCCGGCCGGCACCATCCGGGCGGCGGCCTTTTCGTCGAGCGATGTCCTCTTTGCGATCGCCAACGGCGGCGGGCCCTTTAGCACGACGGAGGCGGACGATCTCTATACGATCAACCTCTCCAGCGGCGTGCCGACGCTCATCGGCAACACAGGCTTTGCCGGCATCCAAGGACTGGCGTTCGCGCCGGATGGGACGCTCTACGGCTGGGATGTCACCAGCGACTTTACCGGTGCCGGCCTGATCGCCCTTAATCCATCGACGGGCTCTGGCAGCGACGTCAACGCGCTGGTGGGGGAGGCCGGCGTCGACATTCAGGCGCTGGCGGTGGCATCGGACGGCACCCTCTACGGCGCGCGCAACACCCTCTACCTGATCGATTCCACCACCGGCTCGCCCTCCGCCGTCGGCTCGGGGGGCTATCCCGATGTGCGCGGCATCGAAGTGCTCGGCCGCTCCAACGGTCCTCCGCCCACCTCGCCTATTCCGGAGCCGGCCACCTGGTGGCTGCTCGGATTGGGATTGTTCGTCGGGGCAGGATTTCGCGCGCAGCGCCGTTAGCCGCAGCGCTCCTGCTGGGGCTGGGCGTCTCCGCCGCTGACGCCTCGGCCGCTCCTCGCGAGACGCGCGGCGCCATCACCGTCTTAGGACGTTCCCGCCGGTATCTCGTGCATGCACCTGCCCTGGTGTCATCTGCAGCCCCGTTGGTGCTCATGCTCCACGGAGACGCCGGAAACCCGCGCAGCCTGCAGCGGATCTCCGAGATGGATCGGGTGGCCGACCGGCATGGCTTCTTCGTCGTCTATCCCGAGGGCAGCGGGTGGCTGGGGTGGCCTCCGCGCAGCTGGAATGCAGGCAACTGCTGCGGCTATGCGCGTAACGCCGGCGTCGATGACGTGGCGTTTCTTCGCGCGCTCATCGCGCAGCTCCTCCGTACGCATCCCATCGATCCCGCCCGCGTTTACGCCGCCGGCATCTCCAACGGCGGCATGATGGCGCATCGGCTGGCGTGCGAGCTGTCGGATCGCCTCGCCGCCATCGCCGTGGTCTCCGGCACGCTCGCCGTGGAGCGCTGCAGCCCGTCGCGGCCGCTGCCCCTGCTGATGATCCACGGCACGGCGGATCGCTACGTGCCGTATGAGGGCGGGCGCGGCGCGCTGGCTAAAGACCAGCGCACGGATCGGGCGGTTGCTGATGTCGCCTCCTGGTGGGCGGCGCGCAACGGCTGCGATCCCGCGCCAAGGCACGAAGAGCGTGGGCGCATCCGCCAGCAGGCCTACGAGGGCTGCGCTGAAGCGGCGGACGTCCTCCTCTATACCCTCCAGGGCGGCGGCCATGCCTGGCCCGGCGGGCTGCGAGGCTGGCGCTTTGGCAAAACCCCGGCTACCGAGCTGCCTGCCAGCGAGGTGATCTGGGAGTTCTTCTCCCGTCACCAGCTGCCAGGAAAGAATCAATAGCCGCTCAGCGTCGGGTTGGGCTACAATAGGAACCCCATGGAATACTCTCTCGCTACGCTGGCAGAACGCGTCAACGGCCGGGTCATCGGCGACGGCTCCATCCGCATTTCCGGCCTCAACGGCGCGCAAATCGCCCACGAAGGGGAGCTCACCTTCGCCGAGGATGAGCGCCATTTCGGGCTGGCCATGGCTAGCCGCGCCTCCGCCATTCTGGTGTCTGAGCAGATCAAGGAGCTCGGCGGGCGCTCCGGCATCGCCGTCAAGAATCCCAAGCTGGTCTTCGCCCAGCTGCTGGAGCTGTTTTATCCGCAGCCTCTCGCCGCCGCCGGCGTGCATCCCACCGCCGTGCTCGGCAAGAGCGTGGCCCTGGGGCCGGAGGTGTCCATCGGCCCCCACGCGGTATTGGGCGACGGCGTGCGGATCGGGCAGGGCACGCGCATCGAATCCGGCGCCCACGTCGGGCAGGGGACAACCATCGGCGAGTACTGCTTCATCGGCCCCAACGTCTCGATTTACTACGGCACGCACATCGGCCATCGCGTGCGCATCCACGCCGGGTCGGTCATCGGCGGCGACGGCTTCGGCTACGTCCTCCACGAAGGCCGCCATGTGAAGGTGCCGCAGGTGGGCAACGTCATCATCGAGGATGACGTGGAGCTCGGCTCGAACGTCTGCGTGGACCGCGCGACGATCGGCTCGACGATCATCCGGCAGGGCACGAAGATCGACAATCTGGTGCAGATTGCCCACAACGACCACATCGGCCAGCATGTCGTGATGGCCGGGCAGGTCGGATTGGCGGGCAGCGTGACGGTCGGCGATTACGTCGTGATGGGCGGCCAAGCCGGCGCCGTCGACCACGTGACAATCGGCGCGCGCGCGCAGGTGGGTGCTGCCAGTCCGGTCATCAAGTCGGTAGCACCGGGCGAAACAGTCTGGGGGTTTCCCGCCCGCCCGGTGAAAGAGGCGAAGGAGCAGATCGCGCTGGTGGGCCGCCTGCCGGTGTGGGTTGAGCGATTAAAACAGCTGCTTGGCCGGGTCGACGCGCTGGAAAAACGGGTGGAGCAGCTGCCCGGACCGAAGTCCTCCTCGTAAGCTTGCGCTCATCAATGAGTCCTGCCGTCACACAACTGCCCGAATCTGCCGTGCGCGAGCGCACCCTGACCGTCGCAGAGCATCTCGAAGAGCTGCGCCGGCGGCTGGGGGTCTGCCTGGCCGTCTGGCTGGCGGCGTCGGCGGTGGCACTCACGCAGGCCGACCGGCTGCTGGCGTGGCTGCAGCAGCCGGCCGCCTCCGCGCTGCCGCGCCTGGCGTACTTCAGCCCGACGGAGCCGCTGGCAGCGTACCTGAAGCTCGCGGCCCTCGGCGGGACGGCGCTGGCCATGCCGGTCATCTTGTGGCAGATGTGGGCGTTCGTGCGCTCAGGCCTGACGGCGGCTGAGCGTGCGCTGGGGGCGGCGTTCGTCGGCTGGGGCAGCGCGCAGTTCGTCGCCGGGATGGCGCTGGCGTATTACGGGCTGCTGCCGGTTTCGCTGCGCGTGCTGCTGAGCATCGGCCGCCGGCAACTGGAGCCGGTGATTTCGGTGGATGCCTACCTGTCGTTTGCGGCAGCGCTGCTGGGCTGGTGCGGCCTGGTGGCGGAGCTGCCCGTCATCCTCTGGCTGCTGGCCTGCGTGGGCTTAGTCACGCCGGAGTGGCTGCGCCAGCAGCGGCCCTACGCGCTGCTGGTGCTGGTGATCCTCGCGGCGGTGATCACGCCGACCACCGACCCGGTGAATCTGCTGCTCATGACCGTGCCGCTGTGGCTGCTCTACGAGGGCTCCATTCTCATCACCCGATGGGCGATGTCCCGCCGATCGCCCTCACCCAGAGGAGCGCGATGATCCAAAATCGCCTTTACTGTGCGCTGTGTGCTGTCTGTTGTGGGCTATTCCTGATGGCTCCCTTGGCCAGCGCACTACCGAGCCAGGAAATCTCCAGCGCGGATCAGCAGGTGCGCGCGTACTTCGCGGAAGGCCACCAGCGCCAGCACGAGAAGCGCTACGCCGAGGCCATCACCGCGTACCGCCGGGCGCTGAAAGTCGATCCGGATCAACCGGAGACGCTCAACAACATCGGCTTTTGCTACAAGGAGCTGAAGGATTACAAGAACGCCGTCCGCTACTACAAGGATGCCCTGCGGTTGAATCCGAAGCTGGCGGAAGCGCACGAGTATCTCGGCGAAGCCTACGTGCAGATGGGCCGACTGGAGTTAGCCGAGCAGTCGTACCTGACGCTGCTGGCCCTCGATCCCGAGGAAGCCGAGGAACTCAAAGAGAAAATCGACGCCGTGAAAACCTCAAGCACACAATCCTCCAGAAATTCCAAGCACCAAATCCCAAATCCCAAATAAATTCCAAGCACCAATAGTTCAAGCTCCAAACTGGTTTGGTGCTTGGAGTTTGGAATTTGGAGCTTATTTGGTGCTTGGGATTTGGTGCTTGGTGCTTAGATGCTTGGTATTGAGAGGTTGCTGCAGGATGCGGCGCAGCACGACTGTCCATGCCAGCGCGGCGATTGCGCACCACAGCCATCCCCATCGCGCAGGTCCCACCATCACCTGCAGCGGGCCGACGGTGGCGGCAAGCAACCCCACGGTCGCAAGGAGCCAGTACAGCAGGTCCATCCCCAAGCGATCTCGTGACGGTGCGGCGATCGCCACGTGGCGCCAGAAGCCCGGCGGGTGCACGCGCGCGTAGAACTGCTTCAAGGTAGCCCGCTCCACCGGCGGGGTGGCCAGCGTGACCGGCACCCACACGAGCGCCGTCCCGAGCACCATAAACAGCAGCTCCAGCGGCGGCGCCGGCGGAGTGCCTGTCCACCGAAAGATCAGCGGCCGCAACAGCAGCAGCGGCACGCTCGCACTCATCGCCGCGATTTCGCTCCACGGATTGACCCGCCACCAGAACCACCGCAACAGGTACACCGGCCCGATGCCGGCCGTCAGATTCAGGATCCAGGTAAACGAGCTGCCGATGGTGTGGTTGCCGAAGGCCACCCACATCGCGACCGCCGAGAGCAGAAACGGCAGCGCTTTCGCCACCAGCAGATAGTGGCGCTCCGAGGCGCGGCGATTGATGAAGCGCTTGTAGCCGTCGTTGAGCAGGTAGGACGCGCCCCAGTTCAGCTGCGTGCTGATGGTGGAGAGAAATGCGGCGAAGAACGACGCCACCAGCACGCCGCGCACGCCGACAGGCAGCAGCAGCGTGATCAGCCGCGGGTACGATCGTTCATGGTCGATGAAGCTCACGCCTCCCTCGGTGCTGAGCAGCGCATGGTCCGGAATCAGCACGACCGAGGCCAGCGCGGTGATGATCCACGGCCAGGAGCGCAGGCAGTAGTGGGCCACGTTGAACCACAGCACCGAGAGCATCGCCTGCCGCTCATCCTTGCAGGAGACCAGCCGCTGCACCACCACCCCGCCGCCATCCGTATTCTTCCACGCCCACCACTGCACCAGCATCAGGCCGAGAAACCATCCGAAGGGTGAGGTCAGCCAGCCGGTGCCGGCCTCGTGCGTCAGCGGGGGAATCGTCGCCAGCAGGGAAGTCTCCTGCAGCCTGGCGGAGAGCGCGTCCAGCCCGCCGACGGCGTTGACCGCGTACACGGCCAGAATCACGGCGCCGATCATCGCCCAGATGAACTGAAACGCGTCGGTGAGCACGACCCCCCACAGCCCGGACATCGAGGTATACAGGGTGCCGATGAGCACCGATCCGATGATGGCGTCCGCCCGGCTAAACCCCGTGACCTCCTGCAGCACCTTGGTCATGCCGGTGACCGGCCACACGCCGATGATGTAGCAGTTGTAGAACAACCCCCAGTAGAGCGCCTTAAAGCCGCGCAAAAACGCCGCCGGCCGGCCGCTGTAGCGCAGCTCCACCAGTTCCACCTCGGTCATCACATTCGCGCGCTTCCAGAGTTTGGCGAAGACGAAGACCGCCAGCATTGTGCTGATGCCCAGCGCCCAGACCTCCCACACGCCCCAGATGCCGCGGCGGCGCACCATGCCGGTGATGAGCAGCGGCGTATCGGAGGAAAACGCCGTGGCGACGATGGAAGTGCCGGCCAGCCACCAGCCCAGCGACCGGTTGGAGACGAAATAGGCTTCCAGGCTTGAGCCGGCCAGGCGGCGCACCGCCAGCCCGATGCCGATGCTGATGGCGCAAAAGGCCGCGACGATCGCCCAGTCAATCCAGTGCATTCCTACTCCGGTGACGTGGTTCGGTATTCGGTGACGTAGCCCGTTTCGTTCATCGGTGACGTAGTTCGTCCCTGCTGTTGACGAATAACGTCACCGAACAACGACACGGGCTACGTAACCGACAAACGAATACCTACCTCCGATGCTTGCCAAGGGTGATGGTGCCGAGGATGCAGGCCGCGTGAGCGCCCGTCGTCGAAGGCAGATGGTTAATGCGGCCCTGCAGGGCGCGCAGCGCGAGAAAGGCAAACGCCGCGGGCTCCTTGGCCTGCG
>JACQRD010000018.1 GCA_016206675.1 Candidatus Omnitrophota bacterium | reverse complement strand
GTCTTGATCGATGCCAAGAGCCACCTCTATCTCGATGGGCCGACGATCGACTATAAGACCAGCGTGATGGGCGGAGGGGTGGAGTTCAGCAACCCCAACGCCAAGAAAGCCTGCGGCTGCGGCCACTCCTTTACTGCGTGAAGCTGCCCATCCCTTAAGCCCCTCGCGGCAGCGCGAGGGGCTTTGTTGTCCATGAAGAAGCCGAAGATTCTCACGGTCGACCAAGCCAATGCGCTGCTGCTGACGGAACGCTACCGTCGCAAGGGTCTCACCTAAGATGCAGTACGAGCTGGTGCTCTTTGATCTTGGCGGCGTGGTGGTCGAGATGGAATCCGACCGCCTCATGCTTCAAGTCTCGCAGCTGGTCGGCAAGTCCCTCGATGAGGTGCAGGCGGCGGTCTACGACAAGGAGTTGATGGTGCCGTTTGAAACGGGCGATCTGACCCCGAAGGCGTACTACGAAGGGCTCACGCAGCGGTTGGGGCTGTCCTGGACGTACGAGCGGTTCGTTGGGGTGTGGACCGGCATCTTCCAGGAGAATCGAGACGTCACGCAGATCCTCGGGCGGCTGCGCAAGCGGCACAAGTTGACGGCCCTCTCCAACACCAATACCCTGCACGTCGAGTGGATGAAGCGCTCGATCCCGTCGTTGGAGGCGTTCCACGATTGGGTGGCCTCGTGCGATGTCGGCGTGCGCAAGCCGGATCCGCGGATTTACCAACTGGCATTGGATCGCGCCGGCGTGCGCGCGCAGCGGGCGGTCTATGTCGATGACCGGCCGGAGCTAGTCGAGGCGGGCAAGATGCTGGGGCTGAAAGCCATCCGGTTTGAAAGCAGCCGGCAGCTCGAGCAGGACCTGCAAGCGCTGGGGCTCAATCTGTGACGCCGAACGCCTTCAATCCCTCAAGCAGCACAAGCACCGCCAAACCGCTGAGGATGAGAGCGATGAAAGCCATCCAGTTTGGCGCATAACGCCCCACCAGCAGCCCGGCCACCCAGGGCTGCACCAGCAGAGCCAGCGACCAGAGCGTCATTACCAGCATGAAGCCGGCGGGAATCGCCGCCACCAACCAGGGGCGCTTGGTGCGCCGCATCCAGACGGTGATCGTCACCAGCGTCAGCGCCGCCAGCAGCTGATTGGAGGTGCCGAAGAGCGTCCAGAACGCCTTCCACGCCGGCACGATGTTGCCCGCGGCGTCGGTTGCGCTCCAACTCATGCTCAGCGCCGGCACAGCAAGGGTGGCCAGCGTCGCCATCGCGCTGCCCCAGCGGCCTTTCCATCCGGTCAGCTCCTGCAGCACGTAGCGGGCCAGCCGGGTGGCCACATCCAGCGTATCGTAGATAAACGTCGCAAAGGCCAGCAGGGCGAAGGAGCGCGCGAACTCCCGGTTGATGCCGAAGCGCTCCACGAAGTGGCTGAGGCCCTCGGCGTAAATCCGATCCGGCGACTGCGAGGTGGCGGCATCGCCGGGTGCCAGCAGCATCACGGTGGCCAGCGCCACCACGGCCACCAGGCCCTCCAGCAGCATCCCGCCATAGCCCACCACGCGGCAGTCCGGCTCCTGCTCGATCTGCTTGGAGGTGGTGCCGGAGCTGACGATGCCGTGAAATCCTGAGCACGCCCCGCAGGCGACCGTCACGAACAGCATCGGGAAGAGCGGCAGCCCTTTCTGGCTCGTCCAGCCCAGAAACGCCGGATACTGCACGCGGTCGCCCCCCAACAGCAGCCCGACCACACCCGCAGCCAGCGTGACGTACAGGAAGAATCCTCCCAGATAGCCGCGCGGCTGCAGCAGCATCCAGAGAGGGATGACGGATGCCACGAAGCAGTAGCCGAGGATCAAGATGTTCCAGATCAGTTGAGGACGAATGCCCGCGAGGGAAGGCATGACCATCGGCATGTACTGCCCGAACCAGATGATGAGGCCGACGATCGGCAAGAAGACGGCCGTGGCCAGGCCGAGCGGCATGCGCCACTTGTAGAGGCACAGCCCCATGACGACGGCAACCAACAGGTACAACATCGAGGAAGCAGCGACCGCGCCGCCGTACGTCGGCTCAACGAAGGAGCTGCTGGTCAAATCCGCGAAGGCGGTGATGACATAGACCAGCGACAGCCAGACGAAGCCCATGAACAGCACGTGGGCCCGGGGCCCGAGCAGCTCATGCACCAGCTCGACGATGGAGCAAGCACCATGGCGCACCGAGCCGACCAGCGCGGAGAAGTCGTGCACCGCGCCGAAAAAGATCGCCCCGCCGATGATCCACAGCAGCGCCGGCAGCCAGCCGAACCACAGTGCTGCGAGGATCGGGCCGACAATCGGCCCCGCGGCGGCGATGGCGGAGAAGTGCTGCCCCAGCAAGAGCTGGGGCTTGGCCGGCACGTAGTCCACACCGTCATTGATCTTGCAGGCCGGGGTGATGCGCTTCGGCGAAAGGTCGAACCACCGCGCCAGCATCCGCCCGTAGTAGATGTAGCCCAGCACGAACAGCCCGCAGGCGGTTATCGCAATGCTAAAGAGGCTCATGACACTGTGTGCTGATGGCTGTGTACTGATGGCTGCCGCACGTGCTGAGATATCCAATACAACGGAATACCCAACGCCACGAAACCGAAGCCAAACAGCGCCTCTCGAGGCTCTGTCATCCAGATGTTGATGATGAAGCCCAGCATCGTCAAGCAAAAGATGATGGGCGTTACAGGATAGCCCCACGCGCGATACGGCCTGGGATACTCGGGCAGCCGCCGGCGAAGCCACATCACGCCGAAGACCGTCATCATGAAGAAGAGCGAAATCGCCACGGTGGAGTAGGTGGCGATCTGATCAAAGGTCTTGGTGAAGACCAGCAGTGTTGCGACGGCGGCGTTCGTCCACAGGGCCAGCACCGGTGTGCGATGCACCGGATGCAGGCGGCCCAGCCGCGCGAAGAGCGCATGGTCTTTTCCGAGCGCGTAGAGGATGCGGGCACCCGTCAAGATGTAGCCGTTGGAGGCGCCAAAGGCGGAGCAGGCGATCATCGCCGCGATGAGTGCGCCGCCCGCCGGCCCGATCGCCGCCTGCATGACGCGCGCCGCCACCAGCGGTGTTCGCGGCAGCTCGGCTACCGGCACTGCCAGCAGGTAACACCCGCTGACCAGCACGTACAGCACGCCCGTCAGCAGCAGTCCTCCCAGGATGGCGCGCGGGATCGTGCGGGTCGGCTGCCGCACTTCTTCAGCCACGTACGCGGCTTCAGTCCATCCGCCGTAGGCAAACAGCACGAAGACCAGTCCGATGCCGAGCGACTGCGCAGTAGCGAGATCGATCGGCGGCATCGTCCAGTCCAGTGCGGCACCGGATTGCCGCATCGCCAGCCACACTCCGGCGCAGATAATGCCGCCGAGCGTGCCGACCTTCAGCACGGTGAACAGATTCTGCACCCGCGCTCCCCAGCGGATGCCGGCGATGTTGACGGCGGTCAGGCCGACGACCGTGGCGGCTGCTAGCCATCGCTGAGCGATGCCTCCTCCATATGGGATCACCCGGCTGAGGTATTCCGCGAAGAAAAACACGAGAATCGCGATCGTGCCGGTGCGCTCAACGAACAGCTTGGTCCAGCCGAAGAGAAATCCCCAGAACCGGCCGTAGATGCGGCTCATGTAGACGTAATCGCCGCCGGTAGCGGGAAACATTGCGGCCAGCTCGGCATAGCACAGCGCCCCGCAGACCGACAGCAGCCCTCCGGCCACCCAGAGCAGCAGGATCAACGCGGGCTGCTGCACGTGGTTGGCGATTGAGCTCGCACTGCGGAAGATGCCGATGCCGACGATGCAGCCGACCACCAGCATCGTCGCATCCCCGAACCCCAATGAGCGGATCAGGGCAGGTGAGGTGGAATGCGATGAGCTGGGAGGGGTCGGCCTTGGTGCTTGGTGCTTAGTGCTTGGTGCTGCGATCGTGTTCAGGCTCATAATGCCAATGCCACGGCTCGAAGGCGGTGTTGAGGGTATTGCCGCGCGGATACGACAGCGCGAATCCGTACGCGCCGGCGCGCTGCTGCAGCCACGCGTACTCCGGCAGCGCCTCGAACTCCTCCGGGCGTTCCTCGCCGTTGACGCCGTCCTCATTGATGAAGTCGATCGCCTGCCGCTGGGGCGCGCCATGCTCGCTGTGGCCGGGGAGGGCGACGTGGCGGTTGGTCTCCGTGACGGACAGGTCATGGTTGGCCATGTAATAGAGGAAGAGGTACAGCTGGTAGGCCGGGGAGCGGTAGCCGGATTCCACGAACAGCCGCCGGCCGATCTCCGCCTGCATCGCCGCCATCATCCGCTCGTAAGCTTTCAAGACCTGCCGAGGCAGGTATTGGGGGTCGAGCGGCTTCGCCGCTGCCTCCTTGCTGATGGTCTGCTGGCCGACCGACGCAAGATCCGGATTGGAGGGCAGCTCGCCGAAGTAGTGGCTGGTCGCTCCGAGCGTTTCGGCGCGCAAGGCCCGGAAGTCGTCGAGCAACTCGCGCTGAGGCGCGGTCAGGGGGGTGTAGAGCTCCTCCCACGTCAGCAGGACAGCGCTGCCGTCTTGCTTCTTGGGGGCGATCACGGGCTCCAGCGCCTCGAGGATGGAGGCGCGCACCTCGGCTTCCTCCGGCTCAAGCCGCTGGAGGTTGAACGCTGAGGCGGCAAAAGGAAGCAGCCCGCCGGCAAGACACGCGGCAAGCAGCCACGCGGACCTTTGTAAGAGGAACAACCTTTGGGCTCTGGGGTGGGGGGTGGGGGTTCTGGGCAAGTTCCTTGAACAACCCGGAGCCCCGAGCCCCGAACCCTGAACCAAACGAGGTGTCGGGATCGCTGTTAGCGCTTCTTCGTATTGAGTTGGGCGATCAGATCATTGACCCAGCGGCCGGCGAGATCTTTGCACCCCAACCCGAAAGCCAGCGCGCAGCCCAGGCTGATGCCGCCCAGGATAATGAGAAACACTTCACCCACAAATTGAATCTTGAGCTGCTGCAGCGCGGCCACCGCGGCGAAGACGACCATCACCGTCTGCACGGCTTGGCCCAGCAGGTGCGACTGCACGATGCCGGAGTTGCTGGCCGCCGTGCGCACGGTCGCCGCCAGGAAGGCCGCGGCAAAGATCCCCACAATTAAGATGAACACCGCGGCCAGGACGTTCGGCAGGAAGGCCACGATCTGCTGGAACAGCTCCGCCGCCACCGTCAGGTTCAGGGCGTTGAGCGCCGTCATCACGAACGCCAGGATCACGATCCAGTACACGATCGCGCCGATCAGCTCGGAGAGCTTGCGGCGAATACCGCCTCGCGCCAGCATTGCGGCCAGCTGGATTTGCTCGGCGATCTTATCGAGGGTGATGAGCTTCAACGTCCGGACGATCAGCTCTTCGATCAGCTTGGCCAATAAGCCGCCGATGACGAGGATGAGCAACGCGCCCAAAATGGACGGCACAAAGGCCGATAAGTTGTTTAATGCAGCCTGTAGCGGGACGATCACGAACTCCTGGAGCAGGGTACGGCCTGTTTCCATGGACCTCCCACCTCCTATTTGTACTCCGGCGCGCCCGCGCCGGAGGGCTCTGCAGTGAACACGTACTCCGGTTGGATCACCGATGTATACCCGGATGGGGCCGGAAACGGAAAGGTGAACACCTCATAAAGGCCGGCGGCGGTGCGCACGAAGCCATAGCCGAAGCCGCGCATCAGCCCCCAGGTGAAGCCGGCCAAGGCACCGGAGGCTTGCGTGGTTTCTTGGATGCGCTTCGGGATTTCGACCCAGCCGGTGACGGTGTTGGTCGCCCCGCGGGTGAGCTTGGTGAAGCCTTTGCCGCCGTCCATCGGCTCGGCGGATGATGGGAGAGGATACCAGAGGCAGAGGAAAGCGACGAACAGCAACACGGCTGCTGCGGGTGAACGCATCCCACCTCCAGGTTCCCATTACTCTAACAAGTGTGACAGGAAAACTCAAGTTTAGAGCGCCTTTCAGGCGGGGGCCAGCACGGGGACGGCGCTGGCGCTTCTTTGTGCCTTCGGCCAACCCCGGCTCGCTCAGATGCGGTTCCGAGACGCCCGGCTCGGCGGACCCGGCCGTGAACTCGGCGCCGCTCAACCGGCGCCTCGGACAACACGGCCGGTGTCTTTAACAGCAGTCCGCCTGCGCCGGGCTGAACCGCATATTCGCTCGCCGGGGTGGCCGGCGGCACTACTAGCACCCTGGAGCCGTGGCCGCGGCAGCCCGGCCACAACCGGCCCCCAGCCTAACAGTGGAGGCGATGCGACGCTGGCTCTGCAGGGCAACGGCGCGGAGGGTGACGCGGAGCGGGGGCCCCCAGACCGAATGCGGCAGGGGGATGGGGGGCCCAAGACGCGGATCTCAGGAATCCCCCGCCGCTGAGGGCTGGGGTCGCGCAGCGGCAGGCCCCCCGCGCCGGTCCACTTAAGTCCGGCGTCCGGCGGTGCAGCGACTCCAGGTAGTGGTCAAGTTTGCTCGGCGGGTGGCGCGGGGATGCCACGAGCGGGAGGATCCACACCGGCTAGTGACAAGAGATGCAGGGGGACATACAATGAGCCTTCCATCAGATGAACGCGCACGAGCGGCGGATTGTCCGGTTCCTGTCGAGTCCTGCCAGCTATCCCCATCCGGCGGGGTCCATCATCCGGAAGCAGACGCATGTCTCGCACGTCTTTCTGGCTGGCCGCTTCGCCTATAAATTGAAGAAGCCGGTCACGTTTCCGTTTCTTGACGCTTCCACGGTAGCCCTCCGTAAGAAGTTCTGCCGGCTGGAGCTCTCGCTGAATCGCCGGCTGGCACCCTCGGTGTACCTTGGCATGGTGCCGATCATCGAGAGCGGCCGCGGCTTGCAGCTGGGCGGCAAGGGCAAGGTGGTCGAGTGGGTGGTGAAGATGCGCCGGCTGCCTCAAGAGCAGATGCTCGATGAGTTGGTTACACGGAGAAAAGTCCGCAGAGTAGATATGCGGAGAATCGCGGATAGGCTGATCCCGTTCTTTCAGAAGGCTGCGCGCAGCCGAGCCATCGACCGGTACGGCACGCCCGCCGCGGTGGAAGCGCTGGTGCTAGGCAACTTAAAGGAGTGCCAGCCGTTTGTTCCAGGGCTGCTGGCCGAGGCCGGCCGGCAGTTTCTCGAGGCGGCCTACCGCCAATTTCTGACGCTTCAAGAGCCGCTGCTGCGGCAGCGGGTCAGGCAGCGGCGGATCATCGATGGTCATGGGGACATGCGATGCGAAAACATCTGCATGACGCAGCCGGTGAACGTGTTCGACTGCGTGGAGTTTCAGCCGGCGTTTCGCTGCGGCGACATGGCCAACGACTTCGCGTTTCTGGTGATGGATTTGGAGTTCCGCGGCCGGCGCGATCTGGCCGAAGCACTGGCGGCCCAGTACCGGCGGCGGCTGCGGGATGCCACCTTCGATCAGGTGTTGCCCTTCTACCAGTGCCACCGCAGCCTCGTGCGCGGCAAGGTGCGCGGTTTTGCCTGGTTGCAGCATCCGCGCAGCGCTGCGGGTCGTCGGGTGCAATGGCTCTCGAATGCCCACTTCAAGCTGGCCGTCGCCTACGCAAGGCAGTTCGCTCCTGCGCGGCTCATCGTCATCGGCGGCACGATCGGCACCGGCAAGAGCACGCTCGCACGGGGGCTCGCCGAAGCGCTGAGCGCGGTGTGGCTGCGCACGGATGAAATCCGGCTGATGGAGTTCGCCGCGCGTCGCAAGCGGCGCAGTGGTTTCGCTGAGGGCATCTACGCTCCCCGCGTGTCCGAGATGGTCTATCGGAGGTTGATCCAGCGCACCGGTGCGCTGCTGCGCCAGGGGCGGTCGGTGGTCTGCGATGGCACCTTCTCCAAGGCCGCCGGGCGCAAGGTGCTGCGCCGACTGGCCAGGCGACACGGCGCGTCGTTTCACTTTTTTGAATGCGTCGTCCCGCGGGCGGTGGCCCTGCGCCGCATCGCCAGGCGCTTTGCCGCCAAGTCGGACCTCTCCGAGGCCAGGCCGGAGCATTACACCCGCCTGACGGCAGGATTTGAGCCGGTGCGCGGCTGGTCCGCCGACGACTGGACCAGACTCTCCGACAACCGCCCCCCGCAGGATACCCTCCGCGCCGCCATTGGCGTCCTTCGCCGGAAGTGGTGATATAATGCGGTCGTTCAACAGAGGAGGAGCCCATGCCAGATCTCTACAGTAACGTTCATTTGATCCTTCGGTGGCTGCACGTCATCGCGGGCATCACCTGGATTGGCCACCTCTACTTCTTCAACTTCGTCAATGTGCCGTTGCAGGGCGCGCTGGATGATGCCACCAAGAAGGCCGTCAATCCCCAGTTGCTGCCGCGCGCGCTGTGGTGGTTCCGATGGGGGGCCATGATCACTTTTCTGGCCGGGCTCGCACTCTTCATCCTTACCTACTTCTATACGCCGGGTGGTGGCTTCGGCCCCAGCAGCCTGATGATGGATGCCGACGGCATCACGGACAGGGCGATGTGGATCCTCTTCGGGATGTTGCTTGGCGCCATCATGTGGTTCAACGTCTGGTTCATCATCTGGCCCACGCAGAAGCGGCTGCTCACCGGCAAGGTGCCCGGCGACCAAGTGGCCGCCGCCAGGAAGCGAGCGCTCTTGGCTTCACGGGTGAACAGCTTCCTGTCCGGGCCGATGCTCTTCGGGATGCTCGCACCCGCGCACTATGGCGCCATGAGCTTCGGGTCGCTGCTGATGGCCATCGGATTGGGAGTGCTGGCCATTTGGTGTAGCATCCGTTCGTCGGCCAAGGTCGGCAAACTTGCTTAGTCGACCATAGAAGCCACGCTTGGCACGCGACGTGCAATAGTTAGGAGGTAGGGACGACGGTGTAGCTGCTCTATAGAAGTTGCGCGGGAACAATCCAGACGCAGGAGAGAAACGCTCTCTTCTGCGTTTTTTGTTTGTGCAACCACAGGAGGATGTGATGAGGAGATGGATGGTGGGGGTGGGGATGGCCATGGTGATCGCGGCGGGCTATCGACCGCCTGAGGCGGCTGCCGGCATCGTGATTAATGAAGTGCTGGCCGATCCGGCCGCAGACGCGGACGGCGATGGAGCGATCCACGCGACCCGAGACGAGTTCATCGAGCTGGTCAACACGGACGCAGCGCAGATCGACCTGGCGAACTGGACGCTGTCGGATGCGGTGCAGCTGCGCCACACGTTTGGGGCGCCATCCGTGATTGCCGGGCGCGGCTTCCTGGTGGTCTTCGGCTCGAGCGCTTCCAGTGGGACGTTGGGATTGAATAACGGGGGCGATACGATCACGCTGCGAGACAGTGGGTTGAATGCCATCGACGCGCTGAGCTTCGGCGCCGAGGGCGGACAGGATGTGGCGCTGACCCGCCTGCCGGACGGCGACGGAGTCTTTGGGCCGCATCCTCTCATCGGATCGCTGGCGTTTTCGCCGGGCAAAACCATCAGCGGCGCAGCACAGCTGCCGTTGCCGGAACCTGAACCGTCACCGACGCCGCCTCCTCCGGCGCCCGAACCGGATGTGCCGCCGCCGCCTGTTCCGCTGCCCACGGACGATCTAGGCCCTGCGCCGTCACTTCCTCCTCTGCCACCGCAAGATGACGAGCTGCCGGATCACTCGCATAATCCCGTCGTGCCTGAACCCGCCTCGCTGTGGCTGCTCGGTACCGGGATGGCTTGGCTATTGCGTGTGCATCAGAGGAAAGAGCGCACCGAATGAGGGCGGGGGGTTGCCGGCGCTGCAGAGGTATGATAAATTATCATACTAGGAGGTGGCGCCAGATGGCAACCGCCAAAGTCGCAATCACGGTTGATCAGCAACTGCTGCAGTTGATCGACCGGTGGGTTGCGCAAGGGCGATTCCCCAACCGCAGCCAGGCGATTCAGGCCGCCCTGCGCGAGAAAGTAGAGCGCTGGAACCGCGTGCGGCTGGCTGAGGAGGCGGCGAAGCTGCATCCCAAGGAGGAGCAGGCGCTGGCCGAAGAACGTTTTTCAGGGGAGCGATGGCCCGTATCCTGAGGGGGGATATCTATTGGGCTGACCTCGAGCCTGCGCGAGGCAGGGAACAGGCCGGTCGCCGTCCAGTGCTCGTCATCAGCCATGAGATCTTCAACAGTCGTTCGGGGACGGTGATCGCCATGGCCGTCACCGGTCAACCTCAGCGGGCCGGGTTTCCGCTGACGCAGCCGCTTCCCTCCAGGTTGTTGCCGAAGCCCTCGTGGATCAAAATCAGCCAGATCCGCACGCTGTCAACCGAGCGTCTGACTCGCCGCCTGGCCCGGCTGGAAGAGGGCGAGGTTGATCGGGTGATTGAGGGCCTCCTTGATATCGTTGGCCGTTGAGCGGCGGTATAATAGGCGCGAGCGATGAAGAAGCTCCTCCTCATTGTCGGTGCCGTCATTCTGCTGGCAGCGGCCGCTATGGCCGTGTTCATCGCTACGTTCGACGCAGATCGGTACCGCCCGCTGGTTGTCGCTGAACTCCAGAAGGCGCTTAACCGCCCCGTCACCCTGCAGCGCATGTCGCTGGGCTGGCGCAACGGCATCGCCGCCGAGCTGCAGGGGCTTGCCGTCGCCGATCCTCCCGCCGCGGAGCCGCTGCTGGAGCTTGAGAGTGCTACGGCGCACGTGCGGCTATGGCCGCTGCTGCGCCGCCAGGTGCAAGTGACGGCCGTGACTCTGATGCGGCCGCGCATCCATGTGGTGCGCGATGCGCAGGGGCGCATCAATCTCCTTGGGGCGGCGGTTGTGGCGGCACCGGCCGCCGCCGCGGAGCAGGGTAGCGCTGGCGCAACCGCGGGTATCGCCCTGGAGATCGCCTCGGTGCAGCTGCGCGATGGCACGCTGCACTGGACGGATGCGACAGCACAGCCGCTTCCCGAGCTGTGGGTGCGCCGGCTCGACGTGACCGCGCGGCCGATCGTGCCGGGCCGCCCGATGCAGCTTGAGGTGCGCGCCGCCGTCTTCGCCCAAGAGCAGAACGTGCGCTGTTCAGGCCGTCTGATGCTTCCCACCGGCACCAGCGCCGGCGCATTGGAGCAGGTGACACTCGCCGCCGATGGCCTGCCGCTGCAAACGCTGCTGCCGGCAGCTGAGCCTGGCGCTCCGGCGCTGCGGGGCACGCTCGCCCTGCAGGCGGAAGGCGCGCTGCCTTCATTCAATCCGCTGCATGCCGCCCTGGCCTCATCGGGAGAGGGGCGCGTCCGGATCGCCGAGCCGGTCATCGAAAACCTCAATCTCCTCCGGACGGTGTTTGACCGGCTCTCCATGCTGCCGGGTTTGGTGCAGCAGCTTCAGGCGCGCCTGCCGGCTTCCTATCAGGCCAAGCTGGCGGCGCGCGATACGGTGTTGGAGTCCATCGACGTCAGCGCGCGCCTGGAGTCCGGAGCGCTGCGCTTTGAGGACCTGCAGCTGCGCAGCGACACTTTTCGGCTGCTCGGCCGCGGCACGGTCGGCGTCACCGGCGGCGTACAGATCGCATCGAGGCTGCAGATTGAGCCGGAGCTCTCCGCGGCCATCATCCGCAGCGTGGCCGAGCTCGGCGCGCTGACAAACCGCTCCGGCGAGATTGAAATCCCCCTGGCGATTCAGGGCCAGATGCCCCGGCTGGCCGTGCTGCCGGATCTCAACTACATTGCCTCGAAGGTCGTCGTGACGAAAGCCGTCGACGTCCTGGAGCGCTTGCTGAGGCCGAAAGCGGAGCCGTCCCCTGAAGCGTCTCCCCAGGCTTCGCCGGAGGCCACAGCGCCGCAGCAACCTCCGACGACGGAAGAGTTGATCGGCGGGCTGCTGCAGCGGGCCCTGCGCAAGCACCTGCCGCAAGAGACCCCTTCCCAGTGAGATTTTTTCGGTTGCCTTGACGCTACGCTGCGCGCTCAGGCATACTTAAGCGTACTTAACGCTCAATAGTTGGTGTGAGCGTTTGACATTCTCGATAACGGCAAACTGCGAGCAATCGCAGGACGCAAAGCCACGGGTCCCACGCGGGCGGCCGGGCTACCGAAGGAATGGCTGAAACAACTCGTATCAAGCAGTCATGGCGGCTCGCCGCGCACGCGGCGCCGCCTCTTTTATTGGCTCACCGACGCCTTCCTTCTGAGCACGCCCCGGCAGTTCGATGACTGACGCCCCCGTAGCCCTCGTCTTGCTCGCCATCCTGAGCGGTTGCGCGGTGATCATGACCTTTACAGTGGTGCGTGCGGCGGCGGATGTGCGCCGCACGCTTCGAGGGATCAACGCCCTGCTGCCGGGTGCTTCGCGCGCCACCCAGGAGGCGGCGCGGGCGCTCGCGCACGTTCGGAAGGTGCTGGCGAGGACGGAGCATCTCTCAGCGCGGGTGGAAACTCTCGGGCTTCAGGCCTGCGAAGCGATGGGAGACGCCGTCAGGCAATTTGCCGCCATGAAAGCGCAGGCGGAGAAATCGTTGGGGAAGTGGCTCGGCACCAACGGTCATGGAACGGGGGCGGAACCCCGTTCGCACCATCGTCGTGGTCGGTAAGTGCACAGGAGGGGGGGTAGAAGGATGAAGGAGCAACGTCGTCGGGGTGGGTTCCTCAGGACCGTGGCCGCCTTCGGACTGGGTGCGACGGCAGGCAGCATCGTCGCCTTGCTGTATGCGCCGGCGTCAGGGAAGATCACGCGCCGCCGGTTGGCGATGAGGGCGCAGGTGCTTCGCAAG
>JACQRD010000014.1 GCA_016206675.1 Candidatus Omnitrophota bacterium | reverse complement strand
CTGCTGCTCAACGCGGCGGCGAAGCGGTGGAAGATCGTCTCCGTGCCCGTGCGGACGATTTACGAAGCCGGCCAGCGCAGCCACATCAAGCCGGTGCGCGACGGCCTCCGGTTTCTCGGGCTGATCCTGCGCCATCTCGTCACCCGATGATCCCACCACCTCTGCCCAACGGCCATCGACTTGTTTCCGCCCTTGGAGGCCGTTGCGAAACCACTACCATCGAGGTGCTACTGGTGCTTGAAGTGGCTTCGTGGCTTGCCTCCGGCAAGCCGGCAGAGGTGGTGGGATGAGCTTTGAGGCGGAGCGGGAGCGGATGGTGCAGGAGCAGCTGCAGGCGCGCGGCATTGCGCAAGCGCGGGTGCTGGCGGCCTTCCGGAAAGTGCCGCGCCAGCTCTTCGTGCCGGCGGACTACCAGCGCGAGGCCTACGCCGACCATCCGATTCCGATCGATCAGGGCCAGACGATCAGCCAGCCCTTCATCGTCGCCTTGATGGTCAGCTCCCTGCGCCTGCACGGCCATGAGCGGGTGCTGGAGATCGGCACCGGCTCAGGCTACCAGACCGCCATCCTGGCGGAGCTCGCACTGGAAGTCTACAGCATTGAGCGCATCCCCGAGCTCTGCCGTGCTGCCAAGCAGCGGCTGGCGAGCCTGGGCTACCTGAACGTGCATGCGGCCCCTGCCAACGGGTCGCTCGGCTGGCCGGAGGCCGCCCCGTATGACGCCATTATCGTCAGCGCCGCCGCGCCCGACGTGCCGCAACCGCTGCTGGAGCAGCTGGCCCCGCAGGGCCGCATGGTCCTGCCGGTGGGCTCGCAGCACTCGCAGATGCTTGTTGAGGTGGAGCGCCGCAACGGTGCAATCGTCCAGCGCCCGGTGGCGGAGTGCGTGTTCGTGCCGCTGGTCGGTCAATTCGGATGGTCAGGCGACACCAGCAGCTGATGGCGTCTCGCGAACCCCTGAAGTTCTTACAAGGCTTCTAACAGGTTGCCGCGCAGCGGGATAGGTCATACCGCTGGCCGTTGACAGCGCCCCCATTCGGTGCGTATAATAGCGCAACTCCGAGGAGTCCATGCCGCGTGTTGAAGTCCGAGATGATGAGTCATTGGAGAAAGCGCTCCGGCGCTTCAAGCGCATGCTGGAGCGTGAAGGGATCCTGAAAGCGCTCAAGGCGAAAAAGCATTATGAGAAGCCCAGCGAGCGCAAGCGGCGCGAGATGCGCCAAGCCATCAGCCGCCGCGTCCGGTCGCAGGCTCCGCGCTCCCACGGGCTCTGATCCGTGTGACCGGGTTTTCCTTCCTCTTCCATTCATGGCGCTGACGCGCAGCGCCATCGTTGGTCTGCTGATCCTGATGACGGTTTCACACCCAACACTGCCAGCGGCCTCGGCCGTCCCGTCAGTTGAGCGCGGGGCGGGGGAGCCGCTGCGCCTCGACAATGGCCTCCAGATCGTGTGGGAGGAGGACCATCGGCAGCCCCTCGTCGCCATCGAAGCCCGCATCAAAGGCGGCGTGCGCGGCGAGGGCGTCTACCTCGGCACCGGCATGACGCATTTCATGGAGCACATGCTCTTCAAGGGGACGACGAGCCGCGCACCGGGCACGATCGATCAGGAAGTGCGTCGCTACGGCGGCACGATCAATGCCTTCACGTCGTTGGACGCCACCGGGGTGACGCTCTTTGTCGAGTCGAAGCATCTGCGGGAGGCGCTGGCCATGCTGGCCGACATCCTGCAGCACGCGGTCTTCGATCCCAAAGAATTTAACAAGGAGCGGGCGGTGATCCTCTCGGAAATCCAGATGAACGAGGATGATCCGGATCGCCGTCTGAGCCGCCTCTTCTGGGAGCGGCACTTCCTCGAGCATCCCTACCGCGCTCCGATTCTCGGCCACCCGCCGCTGCTTCAGCGGCTGACGGTCAACGATATGGCGGCCTTCTACGCCGCGCAGTACCAGCCGCAGCACGTCACCCTTGCCTGCGTGGGCGATCTCGATGGTGCTGCGCTGCCCGGGCTGATGACGGAGCTCTTCGGCGGCTGGCCGCGCGGCCGCGGCGATGGCCTCCAGCAGGTCGTCGCACAGGAGCCCCCCGCCGCCAGCGCGAAGCGCGCCTCCGTGCGGATGCCGGTGCAGAGCGCCTACGTACTGCTGGGATTCCCCTCGGTGCGCCTGGCCGATCCTGATCTCTATGCGCTGGATGTGCTGGCCGCCATTCTGGGGCGCGGCCAGAGCTCGCGGCTCTACGAGCCGCTGGTCCGCGTGCAGCGCGTCGCCCACACCGTCTCCGCCTGGAATTACACGCCGTACGATCCCGGCGTCTTCGGCATCCAGTTGCGAACGGATGCCGGCCAGGTGCCGGCGGCCGCGGCGGCGGCGCTGGCCATCATCGAAACGCTCAAGGAGCGAGGGGTGACCGACACGGAGCTGCGGAAGGCCAAGCGCCAGGTCACCGCGGATTACCTCTTCGGGTTGCAAACGGTGGAGGGCAAGGCGGCCGACCTGGCCAATTCGCTGAGTGCCACAGGCGATCCGCTCTTCTCCCGCCGGTATGTGGAGCGCATCGCCGAGGTCACCGCTGCGCACGTGCAGGCGGCGGCCCGCCGCTACGTGACACCGCAAACGATGACGACGGCGACGGTCGAGCCGCTGGCTGAAGCGGTGCCGCCGGCAGCGGGGACGCGCGTCGGTACCCTCCTCACCGCTCAGCACCGGCTTGACAGCGACGCCACAGCCCTCATCGGCGTGGACCCCACCCTGCCGATTGCTGCCGTGGTCGTGGCGTTCCATGGCGGCGTGCGCGTGGAAACGGAAGCGACCCAGGGATTGTCGAACTTGGTCGCCCAGATGCTGACCAAGGGGACGGCGCGCAAGAGTGCGGTGCAGATCGCCCAGGCGGTCGAGTCGCTAGGCGGCACACTGGAGCCTTTCAGCGGGCGCGACGGCTTCGGGATCGTCCTGCAGCTGCTCTCCGAAGACGTCCCGAAAGGGATCGCGCTGGCGCACGAGCTGGTCACCGAAGCCGCCTTTGATGAGCGCGAGCTGCAAACCCAGCGGCAGCTGATCACGAAGGAACTGGCGGCTCAAGAGGATGAGATTTTTGAAGTCGGGGGCCGGCTGCTGCGCAAAACACTCTTCAGCCGCCATCCATACCGCTGGCATCCGCTGGGAGAGAAAACCACGGTGGAGGGGTTGACCCGCGCGCAGTGCCGGCAGTTCGCCTCCCAATGGCTGGTGCCGTCGAACATGGTCGTGTCGGTCTTCGGCGCGGTGGAGCAGGCCGACACCCTGCAGCGGCTGCAGGCGACCTTCGGCGCGATGCCGAAACGGACGGCGGCCTGGCCGTCGCAATTGCCGGAGGAGCCGCTGGGCGGCGTGCGCGAAGCCGCCTCCACGATGGATCGGCAGCAGGTGCTGATCATGCTGGGCTTCCGCGGGACGACCGCCGCGGCTGCGGATCGCGACGCGCTGGACGTGCTCACGGCGGTGCTCTCCGGCATGTCGGGCCGGCTGTTTCAGTCCGTGCGGGAGCGGCACGGGCTTTCCTACGCGCTCGGCGCGGTCCATGTGCCGGCGTGGGACCCGGGCTATCTGCTGGTCTACGCGGCCACGAAGCTCGAGGAACGGTCGAAGGTGCTGACGGTGCTGGAGGAGCAGCTGCAGCTGGCGGCGGCCAACGGGTTCACCGCGGAGGAAGTCGACCAGGCCAAGCGCTACCTGATCGGCCAGCACCGGATGGATGTGCAGCATCTCGTCGGCCTGGCCAAGCGCGCAGCACTGGATGAGCTCTACGGTGTGGGCTTCGACGCCTGGAAGACGTACGAGCAGCGCATCGGCGCGATCACCCCCCAGATGGTGGAAGCGGCCGCCAAGCGGTATCTGACGATGGCGCAGCGCGCCCAAATCGTGATTTCTCCAAACGGTCATCTGCAACAGGGTCCGCAGTCTACCGTCCACAGTCCACCGTGAACGCAATGATGCTGTTGTGGACTGTCGACCATGGACTGTGGACGAAACCATGCTAATGACTGGCGTCATACGCAGGCCGGCGGTGGCCGGCTACTTGTATCCCGCAGATCCTGCCGAGGCCGCGCAGGCGATTGATCGCCTGATGGATCGCACGGCCGCGGCAGCGCCGGCGCTGGCGGCGATCGTGCCGCACGGCAGCTGGGCGCAGTGCGGCGCGGTCATCGCCGCAGCCCTCTCGCGGATGGTCCTGCCGCGGCGCTGTGTGGTCATTGGCCCGTCCCATACCGGCACATGGATGCCGTGGAGCCTCTTGGAGGGCGGCTGGTACCGCACGCCCCTCGGGGATGTCCCGGTGGATCGGTTTCTGGCTGACGCGCTGCGCAGGCGCTGCCCGTTTCTGGAAGTCGATGCCTGGGCGCAGCACGGCGAGCATGCCATTGAAGTGGTGCTGCCGTTTCTGCAGCGGCTTAGCCCGAGCGGCCTCTGCCTCGTGCCGATCATCAGCGGCTCGGACGACGCGGAGCAATTCTTCCAGTTGGGCGAGGCGCTGGCTCAAGTCGTCCGCATGGCGGAAGAGCCGGTGCTGCTGGTGGCCAGCTCGGATCTCTCCCACTATGAGCCCTGCGCCGAGACGGCGCGGCAGGATGAGCGGCTGCTGGCAGCCATCCGCGCCTTGGATGGCGCCGCCGTCCTCCACATCGTCCGCGAGGCCGGTGTGCGCATGTGCGGCTACGGGGCGGTGGTCAGCGTGCTGGAAGCCGCGAAGCGCTTAGGGGCGCGCGAGGCCCACATCGAACGGTACGGCACCAGTGCCCAGACCGGCGGCGATGCGGACTCCGCCATCGGCTACGCCGGGGTGAGGATCAGCCATGGATGAGCCGGTGAAAAAGCGCGTCGATGAATCGTGGAAAGAGCAGGCCGAACGCGAAAAGCAGACCGCCGCCGCCGCACCGCGGCCATCGGAGCCGGCTGCGGCCCAGCCGCCGCCTGGGCCCTCCGGTGAGCGGGAGGAGCTGCCGCAAGCGCGCTTCGACATCTTTGTGTCCGGCCTGGCGATGGAAGCGCTGATCGCGCTGGGTGATATGCCGCATCCCGTTACCCGCAAACGGGCGGCCAATCTGCCGCACGCCAAGTATCTCGTGGATGTGCTGGGCATCCTTGAGGAAAAGACCAAGGGGAATCTCAGCGTTGATGAAGACAAATTGCTGAAAGACGCGCTCTACCAGCTGCGGATGCGGTATCTGGCCAAGTCTGGGGGCCAAGGCAATGCCGGGTGAGGCTGTAGAAGTCAGACCATGGTCCTAATGGGGCTACTAGTCGGTATCATCCTCGTGGGCCTGCTCATTTACGTCGTCCGCGAGGCGGCCATGTTGAAGTCCTCGGCCGCCGACCTCAAAGCTGAGCTTCAGGAATTCAAGACGCGGAGTTTCGATGCGCTGATCCGGGCCAAGCTGGAACCGTTTGAACGCGCCACTCAAGAGCGTGAAAAGCTGCTCCAGCAGAAGGAAGACGAGCTCTCCAGACAGCGCCAGGAAGCCCTTCGGCAGATCACGGCGATTCGCGAAGGCTTCGGGGAAGTGCGTACCAAGATGGGAGAGCTCGCCGGGCTGCAGGGGAAGGTCGGCGAGCTCAATGACCTCCTGAAGCCGCAGCAGCTTCGCGGAGAACTTGGAGAAGTCATCGTCCGCAATCTCCTGGCCGACAAACTCCCAAAGCAATACGAAGAAGACTACACCTTCTCGGACGGCAAGAAGGTGGAGTTCGCCATCCGGCTCGGCGAGAAACTCATTCCTGTCGACTCCAAGCTGCAGATCGAAGACTATAAACGCCTCCGGGAGGCGGACGAACGGCAGCGTCCCGCGCTGCGGACAGAGTTCAAGCGGACGGTGCGGCAGAAGATCGACGAGGTGAAGCACTACATCCGGCCGCAGGAAGGCACCTACAATTTCGCCCTGATGGTCATTCCGTCGGAGGCCGTGTTCTACGAGTTGGTGGCGAGCAAGGATTTCACGGAGGACGGCGGACTGTATGAATACGCGCAGACGTCGAATGTGTTTTTGACCTCGCCGTTGACCTTCTGGGCGTATCTCGTCACGATCGCTCAGGGGCTGAAGGGGCTGGAGATCGAGCACCGGGCCGAGGAGGTGCTGGCATCGCTCCAGACGCTGGCCGGCCAGGTTCGTCGCTTCGCCCAAGAGGAGTTCCGGAAGGTGGGCGTGCATCTGCGCAACGCCAACAGCCAGTACGACCAAGCGGAGAAAGCGTTTAAAGACGTGGAGCAGACGCTCACGAATGTCGAGCGCATCGGCGGTGCGCACCAACCACCAGAGGAGGCGATCCCATGATCGACAAGGCATTGTTGGACATCCTCGCGTGTCCGGTCTGCAAGACCGCAGTCAAGCTGGAGAACGACCGGCTGGTGTGCGTGCAGTGCGGCCGCCGCTACCCGATCCGGGAGGGGATTCCGGTGATGCTGGTCGAAGAGGCCGAGCAACCCCAGGGGCGCTCATGAAAATCCTTGTCATCCACGGCCCGAACCTGCACCTGCTCGGCGCGCGGCAGCCGGCGCTCTACGGTACGGCGGATCTCTCCGCCATCAATAAGGAGCTCATCAGGGCGGCCACCGCGCAGGGCGCGATTCTGAAGATCCTGCAGTCCAACCATGAGGGCGAGATCGTCAGCGCCATCGGCTCGGGCCGCGGCCTCTACGACGGACTGCTGCTCAACGCGGCTGCCTATACGCACACGAGTCTTGCCATCCGGGACGCCATCGACGCTTCAGGGATTCCGACCGTCGAGGTGCACCTTTCGAACATCGCCGCGCGCGAGCCCATCCGCCATCAGTCGATGTTGGCACCGGTCTGCCTCGGCCAGATCAGCGGCTTCGGCGCGGCCAGCTATCGCCTCGGGCTGGAGGCGCTGTTGCTGGCGGCGGCGAAGGGGCAGGCGTCCTCCGCCGCACTCTCAAAGACGCCGACGCACGCCGGCCGCAGCCGCCGAGCACAGAAGCACAGAAGGCGATGAGAACGGGCTGTGGCACCACAGAACCACAGAAGCGGGGGGGAGTTCGCACGGCATGATTTCCACCACTGAATTCCGCAACGGCGAGGCCATCGTGATGGATGGCCAGCTGTGGATCATTGTGGAGTACCAACACGTCAAGCCCGGCAAAGGCGGGGCCTTCGTACGCACCAAGCTGCGCCGCCTGCGCGACGGGTCGGTGATCGAGCGCACCTTCCGCGCCGGGGACAAGTTCCAGGAAGCCTTCATTGAAAAGCGCACCCTCCAGTACCTCTACCGCACCGCCGACACCTTTCATCTGATGGACACCAAGACCTACGAAGAGGTCCAAGT
>JACQRD010000013.1 GCA_016206675.1 Candidatus Omnitrophota bacterium | reverse complement strand
GGCGAAGGGGTGCGCGTCATCGAAGGTCCCTTCACGAACTTTACCGGCGTGATTGAAGAGGTCAACGCGCAGCGGGGGAAGCTGAAGGTCCTCGCCTCGATCTTCGGCCGTCAGACCCCGGTCGAGCTCGAATTCTGGCAAGTGGAACGGCTCTAACGAGCCGGAGAAGCGTTCAATGGTTCAATCGTTCAGTGGCTCATTGGTTCCGAGAGCGTGAAACGCAGCGGAACTATTGAACTAATGAACTATTGAGCAATTGAACAAATACACAGGCAACGATGGCAGTTAAAAAAGTGAAAGCCATGATTAAGCTCTACTGCCCGGCGGGGGCGGCAAACCCGGCCCCGCCCGTCGGGCCGGCGCTTGGGCAGCACGGCGTGAACATCATGGAATTCTGCAAGAAGTTCAACGAGCAAACCAAGGGGCGCGAAGGGCTGGTCTTGCCGGCGATCATCACGGTGTACGAGGACCGCTCCTTCACCTTCGTGATCAAGAGCCCGCCGGTGTCGGTGCTGCTCAAGCAGGCCTGCGGCCTCGCCAAGGCCTCAGGCAACACCCCGCGGGAGAAGGCGGGGCAGGTGACGAAGGCCCAAGTGACCGACATCGCCAAGCAGAAGCTCTCCGATCTGAACGCCCACGATATGGACGCCGCCGTGAGCATGGTCTCCGGCACGGCCCGCAGCATGGGCATTGATGTGACTGATGAAAAATAGGCGTTCGTGTACCGTGAACCGTGTACCGTGTACCGTTGCAGAAGTACGGTACACCGTACACCGTACACGGTACACAGCGAGCGAAGCGAGCTAATGGCAAGCAAACGGTACAAGAAGGCGGCGGAGCAGGTCGACCAGAAGACTGCGTACCCCCTCGACCGGGCGGTCAGCCTCTTAAAGGACATGCCCGCGACCAAATTCAACGAGACCGTCGAAATTTCTGCCTCCCTTCAACTGGACAGCAAGAAGACGGATCAGGTGGTGCGCGGCACCGTCGTTCTGCCGCACGGCACTGGCAAAATCCGCAAGGTGATCGTCTTCTGCAAGGGCGAGAAGGAGCTGCAAGCCAGGGAAGCCGGCGCGGATGAGGTGGGGGGGGCGGAGCTGATCGACAAGATCCAGGGCGGCTGGCTGGATTTCGACGTGGCCATTTCCACGCCCGACATGATGCGCGAGGTTTCCCGCCTCGGGAAGATTCTCGGGCCCCGCGGCCTGATGCCCACGCCCAGAGCCGGCACGGTGGCGGATGACGTCGCCAAGGCGGTCAAGGACGTCAAGCAGGGCAAGGTCGAGTTCAAGATGGACAAGCTCGGCAACATCCATTTCGTCATCGGCAAGCGCGCCTTCGAGCCCAAGCAGCTGATCGAAAACGGGCAGGTGGCGCTGGACGCGATCGTCCGCGCCCGCCCCGCCTCCCTGAAGGGGCGCATGATCAAGCGCTTGAGCCTCTCCAGCACCATGAGCCCCGGCATTCCGCTGAAGACGGAAGGCCTGGAGGCCAACCTCGACGCCGAAGAGTAAGCCCGCCATGAGCAGCGTGGGCCGCCTGGTGAAAGAATCGATCGTCCGCGACGCCGCGGCGGAGCTGTCGGGCCGCACGAACCTCTTCATCGCGTCTGTCCCGCGGTTGCCGGCGGCGGAGGCCAATACCTTCCGCCGGCAGCTGAGCGGCTCGCAGGCGCGGCTGATCATGATCAAGCGCCGGCTGGGCAAGCGGGCGCTGGAGTCGCTGAAGATTCCCGGGCTGGAGGCGCTGCTGGAGGGCTCGGTCGGCATCGTGCTGCCAGGCGCCGATGACGTGCTGCCCACAGCGAAGGTGCTGGTGGAGTTTGGCAAGGCGCGCGAAGAGCAGCTGTTCATCCGCGGCGCACTCATCGATGGCCAGCTGCTCGATGGCAGAGCGGTCAAGGAGCTGGCAGCACTGCCTGCCAAGCCGGTGCTGCTGGCCCAGGTCTTGGGCACGATCGAAGCACCCATGGCGGATGTGATCTTCACCATCGAACGATTGATCGGCGATCTGGCGTGGTTGGCTGAGGAAGCGGCGAAGGCGAAGCCCCTGCCTGCCGCGCCAGCGGCGCAGGCAGGACGACCGGCCGCTCAGACTGAAGCACCGGCGGCGGCAGCGCCTGCGCCAACACCCGAGGCGCCACCGAGCGAACAACAGCATCCTAAACCAGAGGGAGGGGCACCAGCATGACGGACACATTGACGAAGCGGGTTGAGGAGGCGCTGAAGCTCACCGAAGAGATGACCGCGCTTGAACTCTCCAGCTATGCCAAGGCCATGCGGGAGAAGTTCGGCATCACGGCCAGCCCCGTGGCGGTGGCCGCGATCCCGGCAGCCGGCGGCGCTGGTGCGGCGGCGGCCGAAGCGCAGGAGATCTTCGACGTCATCCTGGCCAACTCCGGCGCCAACAAGATCAACGTCATCAAGGAAATCCGGGCGATCACCAGCCTCGGCCTGAAGGAAGCGAAGGAGCTGGTGGAGTCGGCTCCGAAGCCGGTCAAGACCGGCCTGAAGAAGGAAGAGGCGGAAGAGATCAAGAAGAAGCTGGAAGCCGCAGGAGCCCAGGTGCAACTGAAGTAACTCCGCCGCTGGCGAGAGACGGGTGGAATCCATGAGTAAGACGCTCAGCTTTGCCAAATTGAAGGAAGGCCTGGCACCGCCGGATCTGGTGGAGGTGCAGAAGCGCTCCTACGCCGAGTTCCTTCAAATGGAGCTCCCGCGCCAGAAGCGGCAGAACGTGGGGTTGCAGGCGGCCTTCCTTGAAACCTTCCCCATCGAGAACCCGGATAAGACATACCGGCTCGACTTCCTCTATTACAGCCTCGGCAAGCCGAAGTACGCGGTGGCCGAGTGCCTGCGCAACGGCCTCTCCTACGCCGCGCCGCTGAAGGTGAAGCTGCGCCTGGGGGGGCCCAAGGAGACGAAGGAGCAGGAGGTCTATTTCGGCGAGATCCCGCTGATGACGGACGTGGGCACCTTCGTCATCAACGGCGATGAGCGCGTAGTCGTCAGCCAGCTGCACCGCTCGCCGGGGGTCACGTTCGAGATGACCGTGCACGCCACCGGCAAGCGGCTCTTCTCCGCCCGGCTGATTCCGTACCGCGGGGCGTGGGTGGAGCTGGACTTCGATTTGAACGACGTGCTGCACGTCTCCATCGACCGGCGGCGCAAGATCGTCGGCACGATCCTCTTGAGGGCGCTGGGCTATTCGACGGACGAAGACATCCTCAACGCCTTCGGCAAGATGGAAACGGTCAGCTTCAGCGAGCCATCGGACTTAAAGCCCCTGGTGGGCAGCCATCTCGGCGAGCGCATCCAGGATGGCACGACCGGGCAGGTCGTCTTGCGCGCGGGGCAGAAAATCACCGAGGAGTGGCTCGACACGATCTGGCAGAGTGGCAAGCGCGAGCTGAAGCTGGTCAGCGACATTCCCGCGGAAATCCTCAAGACGCTCGAAAAGGACCACACCACCTCCCGCCAGGAGGCGCTGCTCGACATCTTCCGCCGGCTGCGGCCGGGCGATCTGGTGAACCTGCCCTCGGCTGAGACGCTGATTGCGCGGCTGTTCCTCGACCCGCGCCGCTACGATCTGGGCAGCGTGGGTCGCTACGTCATCAACCGCAAGCTGAGCCTCGCGCCGGAGAACGACTCGCGCCTGCTCAACGGCCCGACCGTCATCGCGGTGGTCAAATACCTGCTCGGCCTGCGCCGCGGCGAGGGCGAGATCGACGACATCGATCATTTGGGCAGCCGCCGGGTGCGATCGGTGGGCGAGCTGGTCTACCACCAGTTCCGCCTCGGGCTGGAGCGCCTGGAGCGCACCATCCGCGAGCGCATGGCGGTCTACGACCTGGAGAAGGTCATGCCGCACACGCTGGTCAACTTCAAGCTCGTCGCCTCGGTGGTGCGCGACTTCTTCTCGCGCTCCCAGCTGTCCCAGTTCATGGACCAGACCAACCCGCTGGCCGAGCTGACGCACAAGCGGCGCCTCTCCGCGCTGGGGCCGGGCGGGCTCTCCAGGGAGCGGGCCGGTTTTGAGGTGCGCGACGTGCATCCTTCGCACTACGGCCGCATCTGCCCGATCGAAACGCCGGAAGGCCCGAACATCGGGCTCATCTCGAGCCTGACGGTCTTCGCTCGCATCAATGAGCACGGCTTCATCGAAACGCCGTACCGCAAGGTGGACAACGGGGTGGTCACGAACAAGATCGACTACCTCACCGCCGACCTGGAAGACCGGCATGCCATCGCGCAGGCCACCAGCCCGCTGACGAAGAACGATCGCTTCGCCGAAGAGCTGGTGAGCTGCCGCTGGCACGGCAACATCGTGCGCATCCCCCCGGCGCAAGTCGAATACATGGACGTCTCCCCGAACCAGACCGTGAGCATCGCCGCCGCCCTCATCCCGTTTCTCGAGCACGACGACGCCAACCGCGCGCTGATGGGCTCGAACATGCAGCGCCAGGCGGTGCCCTTGCTGCAGACGAAGGCGATGCTGGTCTCGACCGGCATCGAGAACCGAGTGGCGGTCGACTCAGGCGCGTGCATCGTCTCGAAGGAGGACGGCACGGTCAGCTACGCGGACAGCCAGCGCGTCGTCATCGGCCGGCACACGTATGAGCTGAAGAAGTTCCAGCGCTCCAACGCCAACACCTGCATCAACCAGCAGCCGCTGGTGGAGCCAGGCGAGCGGGTCAAAGCGGGCGAGCCGATCGCGGACGGCCCGGGGACGAGCGAAGGGGAGCTCTCGCTCGGGCGCGACGTGCTGGTGGCGTTCATGCCCTGGCGCGGCTACAACTTCGAGGACGCTATCCTCATCAGCGAGCGGCTGGTGAAGGAGGACGTCTTCACCTCCATCCACATCGAAGAGTTCGAAGTCGAGGCGCGCGAGACGCGCCTGGGCAACGAAGAGATCACGCGGGACATCCCCAACGTCGGCGAAGACGCGCTAAAAGATCTGGATGAGCAGGGCCTGGTGCGCATCGGCGCCGAGGTGGGGCCGCGCAGTATTTTGGTCGGGAAAGTCACGCCCAAGAGCGAGACCGAGCTGACCCCGGAAGAGAAGCTGCTGCGCGCCATCTTCGGCGAGAAGGCCGAAGATGTGCGCGACACGAGCCTTCGGGTGCCCGCCGGCGTGGAAGGGATCGTCGTGGATGTGAAAGTGCTCACCCGCAAAGGCGCGCGGGCTAAGTCGAAAGACGAGCAGCAGCAGGAGCACCAGCAGATCGAGGAGATCCGCACGCAGTACGGCGCGCAGATCGCCAAGCTGGCCGAAGAGAAGCTGGAGAAGCTCGTCAAACTGCTGGAAGGCAAGAAGCTCGCCGCCGCGCTGGTGGAGCTGGACACCGATGACGTGCTGGTGGCGGAAGGGCGCAGCATCAAGCCCGGCGACGTCAAGAAACTGGCGCGCGCAGACTTCAACAGCGTGAAGGTGCACGAGGAGCCCAGCCTGGAGGCGGAGGTGCGCCGCGTGGCCGAGTTCTTCGATGAGTCCATCCGTGAGCTGCGCTCCGAAGAGGACATGGAAGTGGACAAGATCAAGCGGGGCGATGAGCTCCCGCCCGGGGTGCTTAAGCGCGTGGTGGTGCAGGTGGCCTCCAAGCGCAAGGTGCAGGTGGGCGACAAGATGGCCGGCCGCCACGGCAATAAGGGCGTGATCGCGAAGATTCTGCCCGAGCAGGACCTGCCGTTTTTGCCGGATGGCACGCCGGTTGAGGTTGTGCTGAATCCGCTGGGCGTGCCCTCCCGCATGAACGTGGGGCAGATCCTCGAAACCCACTTGGGCTGGGCGGCCAGGCTGTTGGGCTTCCGGGCGGTCAGCCCGGTGTTCAACGGGGCGACGGAGACGGAGATCCGGGAGCAGCTGAAGAAGGCCAAACTGCCCTACTCGGGGAAGGTGCAGCTGCACGACGGGTTGACCGGAGCACCCTTCGACCAGGATACGGTGGTCGGCTACCTGCACATGATCAAGCTGGTGCACTTGGTGGACGACAAGATCCACGCCCGGTCGATCGGGCCGTACTCGCTCGTCACGCAGCAGCCGCTGGGCGGCAAGGCGCAGTTCGGCGGCCAGCGCTTCGGCGAGATGGAAGTCTGGGCGCTGGAAGCCTACGGCGCGGCCTACACGCTGCAGG
>JACQRD010000015.1 GCA_016206675.1 Candidatus Omnitrophota bacterium | reverse complement strand
GGAGAGCGCGACAATCGCACTGTCGAGGCCAGGGGTTCGATCCCCCTCTGCTCCACCATCTTCTTTTTCGCGAGGTGGAGCTCTTGGGGATCGAACCCGCAAAAGGGGTCTGGGGGAAACTGCGAGTTTCCCCCAGATTGCTCGAGTGACTGGAAGGGAAGGGAGACCAGGGAGGCCGCAGGCCGACCGATAGGAGGGAAACCGTAGGTTGCCCTCCTATGGAGCGGCGATAGGGTGACCGAGGCCGCGACGTTCGATCCCCCTCTGCTCCATCATTGACATGCCTCGCATTCTCATTTCCCCCACCGACCTTTCCGATTCTCTGATCACCCTCCACGACCGCGACACCCTCCACCATCTGACCCATGTGCTTCGAGTGAAGGCCGGAGCGTCGGTGGAGTGCTTTGATGGGCAGGGCACTGTCTACGCGGGAACAGTAGTCTCCAGAGGCCAAGCGATGGTCACCATCCAGGTGGAGCGTCAGTGGCGTGAGACGTCCGATGCGGCTGCGGTTGTGCTCCTGCCGGCGCTCATTCGGCCGGAGCGCTTCGACTGGATGGTGGAGAAGGCGACTGAGCTCGGCGTCTCAGCCGTCCGCCCGATCATCACGGCGCGCACCACGGTGCGGGCGGCGGGGCCGGGGCGGATCGCGCGATGGCGGCGCATCGCTCAGTCGGCCGCCGCGCAGTGCGGGCGGGCCACCGTTCCGGCGATTGAGGCGCCGAAGCGATTTAAAGAGGCCGCGTCATCGCTGCAGGGCGCTTCAGCTTGCCTGCCCACCCTGGCTGAGCGCGGCCTGCCTCTGAGCGCCTTTCTCGCCGGCTGCCGCCCGCAGATGCCCCTGGCGATCTTCATCGGTCCCGAAGGCGATTTTTCTCCCGAGGAGATCGCGCTCGCCACAACCCATGGGATCACCCCCGTGTCTCTTGGGCGGTTGACGCTGCGCGCGGAGACGGCGGCCGTTGCAGCCCTCAGTCTTGTCCAAGCACGCCCGGAGGGGGCGGCGTGAGCTTCCGAAGAAGCGTCGATGGCTGGGATGCCGCTTCGTGGGGCCTTATCGCGCTGCACGTGGTACTGCTCATCTCGTGGTGGCCGCTGCTGCCATGGTTTGTTGACATCTACTACCACCTGAACGTGGCGCAGGCCTTCCGCGATGCCGGGGGCGTGGTCTTGCACGATTTCTGGGAGTTTGCGCCCGAGGGGCGGCCGCATCTGTATCCGCCCGCGCTGCATCTGGGTCTGCTGTGGCTCGATAGCCTGCCTCTCAACGTTATCACACTGGCGCGACTGGCCGGTATTCTGGCCTATCCGGCGCTCTTCAGTGCGATATGGTGGTGCGCCAGGGAGTGGCTGACTCCCCGCGGCGCCTACTGGGCGATCCTCTGCAGCGCGCTGCCGTTCTCGTATCTGCTGGCCAGTTGCACGACGATCGCCGCTTCGTGGGCCACGGTGTGGTGGCTCCTCGGCATGGTGGCCGTGCAGCGCGCAGCCTGGATCGCCTGCGCGCTCTGCGGCGCGCTGGCTTTCTACACCCACCTCAGCGTTCCCTGGCTGATGCTGCTCTCCTGGCTGGTGCTGGCGGCCGCCGAGCCGCGCTTGCGCCGCCCGCTGTGCTTCGGCGCTGCCGCCGCCCTGTTGCTGGCATCGCCGTGGCTGGCGCATCTATGGCGGCATCGCGCCGCGATGGAGCTGATCAGCACGCAGGAAAATCGGCTGCTCGAGCTGCCCATCGCCCTGTACCTGCTGGCGGCCGTCGGTGTGGCGGCGGCGCTGAAGCAGCACCTGCCCGCGCGCGGCGTGCTCTTCAGCCTCCTCGCGGGGCTGTCACCGCTGCTGCTCCACTATCGCTACCGGTTCTTCAGCGGGCAGGGGCTGCTGGCGGTGAGCTTGCTCTGCGGCGTCGGCCTCTGCGCCGTGCACGAGGCCATTGCGCGCAGAGTGCTGCGGCCGTTGGGACGGCCAGGGTGGCTGATTCCTGCGGCGCTGACGGCCGGGCTCTTCGCGGCACATCCGGTCTGGTTCGTGGAGGCGGACCGCCTCGTGATCGGCGATACGGCGCTCTCCCACCTGGCACTGCAAGATGAGCGCATGCCGCGCTCCAACGCCGTGAGCTTCTATTACCCCCAGATCATGGATCCGCTGGTGGAGATCATCCGGCGGCAGACGCAGCCGGATGAGCTGATCAGCTGCAGCCAGCCCTCCGTCTGCGGGTTGCTGGGAGCACTCAGCCATCGGGCCACAACGACCGGCATGCTGGCGGAAGTCCGCCCGGCACGCGCGCCGGCCCGCCTGCGCGCGGCGCGCGGGCAGGCTTCGCCGCTTCAGTCGGCTCGGCTGGTCGTATGGCTGAAGGGACAAGGCGACGCGCCGCCTGCGCTGGAAGGATTCCAGCCGGTGGAAGAAACCGACGCCGCCATCGTGCTGCGCAACCCCGCCGCCGCTGGCCGACGGCGCATGGCGGCTGCGGCCGTGCCGCTGACCGCGGCCCACGCGCTGCTGGGGGCGGCCGTGCTCGGCATTGCCGACGATCTGCTGCGCCGTCGACGCCGTGGGGCAATCCCGGTATAATACCCCGTTTATGGTTGTGTTGAGCAGGAAGCGAGGAGAGTGATGGCATCCGTCAGGGAAATTTTCATCAGCGCCGATCCGCAGGAGACGCGGGTGGCGATTACGGAGAACAAGCGGCTCGAGGAGTACTACGACGAGCGCTCAACCGACGAGCGGATGGTCGGCAGCATCTACAAGGGCCGCATCACCTCCATCGTGCCCGGCATCGGCGCGGCCTTCGTCGATATCGGGCTGGGCAAGAACGGCTTCCTCTACGTCTCCGATATCGTGGAAACGAAGCCGGATGAGGAGGCGATCCTGGAAGGAGAGGCGGCTGAAGCCGCGCGCCCCTCCTCAGGCGCTCCCCGCCGCTCCCGCATCGAAGAGATCGTCAAGGTCCACCAGGAGATCCTGGTGCAAGTGGTCAAGGAGCCCTTCGGCACGAAGGGGGCTCGGCTGACCACGCACATCAGCCTGCCCGGTCGGTACATGGTGCTGATGTGCAACGACTCGCGGGCAGGCATTTCCAAGCGGATCACCGATCCACAGGAGCGCGGGCGCCTGCGGGAGCTGCTGCCGAAGCTGCGTTTTTCCCAGGAGGCGGGGTTGATCATCCGCACGGCCGGCATCGGCAAGGGCGAAAAGGAGCTGGCGCGCGATGTGCGCTACCTCTCGCGCATCTACCAGGACATCAAGCGCCGCTCCGGCCGCGGCAAGGCGCCGGTGTGCGTCTACCAGGAATACAAGCTCTCCCAGCGGGTGATCCGCGACAGCTTCACCGAAGAGACGCAGCGCGTCGCGGTCGACTCGAAGATAGAGTTCCACGAGCTGCGGCGGTTTCTCAACGTGCTGATGCCAGGGGTGAAGGTCCGTCTGGACTGGTATCAGGGCGAGGAGCCGCTGTTTGAGAAGGAAGGGTTGGACGAGCAGATTGAAGCCCTCTTCGACAAGCGGGTCCAGCTGCCCTCCGGCGGTTCTATCGTCGTCGAGCCGACGGAAAGCCTGGTGGCGATCGATGTCAACACGGCCAAGTTCACCGGCCGACGGAACCTGGAGGACACCGCCTTCCAGGTCGACAAGGAGGCCGCGGTGGAGGTGGCCCGCCAGCTGCGGCTGCGGGACATCGGCGGCATCGTTGTCATCGACTTCATCGATTTGGACGTCCCGGCGCACCGCCACGAGCTGGTCGCGGTGCTGCAGGACGCGCTCGACCGCGACCGGGCCAGGACGAACCTCGTGTCTTTCTCGGATATCTGCGTGGCGGAGCTGACCCGCCAGCGGATGCGCCGCTCCGTCGAAACGGTCAGCCACCAGCCGTGCCCCTATTGCGGAGGCCGGGGCAGCGTCAAATCAGTGGTCACGATGGCGATCGAGGCCATGCGTCAAGCCAAACGGACCCTGAAGCGCACGCAACACAAGACGTTGGAGCTCCTGGTCCATCCCCAGGTGGCCGTCCGGCTGCTCCAGGAGGATCGGCAGAGCCTGAAGGCAATGGAAGCGCAGGCGAAAGCCAAGATCATTGTGCTGTCGGATCCCGCCTTGCACCTGGAGCAGGTCACCGTGCGGGTTTCACCGACGTAACGGCCGCATCACGCATGGGGCGCATAACCCGCCGAGTGCTGCAGTGGCCATGGCCGCCGTTTCCGGTGGCCTACGCGGCGTGCCTGCTGCTCATCGTCTTCATCGAACTGCTTCGCTGGCCGATCATCAGCTTTGATACCGACCTGTGGTATCACCTGATGGGCGGCCGGTACATCCTGACGCACCTACGCGTTCCCCAAGAGAGTTTCTTTTCCTTCATCAGCCCGCCGCGGCCATGGGTTGACTACTACTGGTTGTTCCAGGCGGCGGTCTTCCAGGTCTTCTCGCGTTGGGGATTTTACGGGTTGATCCTCCTGCGCGCGCTGCTGTGCGTGGCCACGCTCGGGATGGTGCTGTGGTTTGTGTTCCACCGGCGGGTGCGGACGATTCCCTGGCCATGGTTGGCGGCGGTGGGCATCAGTGCGTGCGCCATCCTGCTGCCGCGACATTTGCAGGTTCGGCCCCACCTCTTCAGCTATTGCTTCATCATTCTCGTCCTCTCGGTGCTCGAGCATCGGCCCCGTTGGTCATGGCTCTTGCCGATCGTGGGGGTCTGCTGGGCCAACTTCCATGGGATCACCTATCCGATCCTGTACCTGCTGTGCGGCGCCTATGCCATCGAATATCTCTGGGGCAGCCGCCGCAAGCACCCGGACCGCACCCGCGTCATCGCCGGCATCGCATTGTCCATCGCCAGCGTTCTCGCCACTCCCCATGGCTGGCGGCTGTTGCGAATCCCCTTCGTCTCAACGGCCGGGGCCTCCGAATACATCATGGAGCTGGCACCGACCACCTTAGGCGATGTGCTTGAGCTGCGCATCGTCTGGCTGACGCCGACCATCCCGACGATTTTCAATATCTATCTGGCAGTTGCGCTGACGACATGCGGGGTGGCTCTCTGGCGCCGAAAAGCCAGCCTCAGCCACATGATCCTGCTGGTGGCGGGCTGCGCGCTCATTTTCAAAGGGCGCCGTTTTTCGCACGAATTCGCCCTCCTCGCGCTGCCGCTGCTGCGGGCGCACTCGATCTTGCCGGGCGAGGGATTCCGGCGGCAGCTGCCGCGGGTGGTCTATCTGACAGGGCTGTTTGTGGCCCTGTTGATGCCGTTGCAGCTGCTGGCGTTCTTCTTTGGCGACCGGCCGGCATTTCCGGTGTCCTACCGCAACCTGCCGCAGGGGGTCGCGGCGTTCTTGCAGCAGGTCAACGTCGGCGGACGGCTGCTGAATCACCCGAACCAGGGCGGGTACTACCAATGGATGCTGTGGCCCCGCTACCACATTTTCATGGATATGGAGATCCCCTTCATGTTTCAGGACAGTGACATGCGGTTGGTCGCCGACGCCTTCACGAAGGAGCAAACACTCGGCCGGCTGCTGGGCCGTTATGACCCCTCGTTTATCGCCGTGCCGATCCAGAGCGTTGCGTTCGCGGACGTGATCAAGTCCTATCCGGACTTCGTGCCGGTGTTCTTCGATGACCTGGAGGCGCTTTACGCCAACCGGCGGCACCACCCGGACCTCGTGGAGCGCTTTGAATTCAAGATAGTCAAGCCGTTTGCGTTGGTTGATAAGGTGTCGAAAGATCTCCTGAAGGAACAAACCGATCGAGCCGGCTTCCTGCAGGAGATGCTGCGCATCTTGGAGATTCACCCGACGTGCGGCATCGCCAACCACGTCGTCGCCCTCGCCTACAACGAAGACGGCGCCTATGGCCGGGCGTTGCCGTTTGCGCGGGCCTTGATCGCCCGCAGCCCCGAGGTGCCGGCCGGCTATCGGCTGGAGGCGGACGCCCTGAAAGGGCTGAAAGCCTATGACAAGGCGATCGCCTCCTATCGCCAGGCCATGACGCGTTCCTCTCCTGACGCGCGGGTGGCGGTTTCCCGCGAGATCGGCGTCTGCCTCTTCGAGCTCGGCCGCTACCGGCAGGCGTACCAGTATTTGCGCCGGGGGGTCAGCGTGTTTGCAGAGCCATCCGAGGAAGACCTGTACTACTTGGCGGCGGCTGCGCTGCGGGTCGGCAGGCGCCGGGAAGCAGAGGACATCTTCACGTATGTGTCGGAATATCGCGTCAACCCGGCAGACCGGGTCTGGATTGACCGCCTGGAGCGGGAATTTTCTGCGCTGAAACGGCAGGGAGGCGGGACATGAAACTGTCGATTGTCATTCCGGCCCTCAATGAAGAGCGGACCATTCGGGGGGTGCTGGAGCGGGTGCTCCAGACCCCCCACGAGAAGGAGATCATCGTCGTCGATGACGGCTCCACGGACGGCACGACCGCGATCTTGGAGGAGTTCCGCGCCGCGCACGGGGTCACCGTCTTCCGCCACCCAGCGCGCCGGGGCAAAGGGGCCGCACTGCGCACGGGTTTCGCCGCCGCCACCGGTGACATCGTCATCATCCAGGATGCGGATGGAGAATACCACCCGGAAGAATACGGGCTGTTGATCGATCCGATCCGCCGGGGATGGGCGGATGCGGTCTACGGCAGCCGGTTCGTCGGAGCGCATCGCGTCTTTCTGCTCTCCCATCGCATCGGCAACTGGATCGTCAACGCCGTAGCGAACGTCCTCTTCGACACGATGCTCTCGGATTTGGAAACCGGCTTCAAAGCGTTTCGGCGCGAGGTGCTGCAGAGCTTCACGCTGCGCTCACACGACTTCCGCATCGAAGTGGAGCTGACGGCCAAACTGTTCAAGCGGTACTACCGCGTCTATGAGGTCCCGATCTCCTACTCGGGTCGCACGCGCGCCGAAGGCAAGAAGCTGACGTGGCGCGACGGCTTCTGGGCGTTGTGGGCGCTGCTGGAATTTCGCTGTTGTGATTAAACGGACATGATGCGGCAGGAACCGCTTGAGCCGCTGCCTCGCGCGGGCATCCTGGCGCTTCTCGCGCTCGGCGTCGTGTTGCGAGTGCACGACTTTTGGACGCCTGATCCCTGGCTTGATGAATATGGCACCTGGTGGATCGCCTCAGGCAGCTGGAGCGATGTCGTGCGGCGCGGTCTCGCCCGCGGAGGCACCTGGCCGTTCTATCACCTCTTCGTCAAATGGTCCCTCACGCTGTTCGGACCGACCACCTTTGCGCTTCGCTTGCCTTCCGTGCTCGCCAGCCTCGGAACGCTGGGGCTGGCCATCCCGTTAGCGAAGAATGTCCTCCGGGATTCCCGCGCGACATGCGGTGCTCTGGCGGCGTTCGCCGTCAGCCAGCCGTTGATCTGGTACGGCCAGGAGGCCCGGCCGTACTCGTTGGGCCTGTTGTGTCTCATGGGCTCATTTCTCGCCTACACGGCACTGCTTCGGAAGGAGCGAGTCGTGATGCGCGCGGCCTATGTGGCAGCGACCGCAGCAACATTTTACGCGCACTATCTTTTCGGCTTGGCCGTCGTGATCCAAGCGGTGCATCTGGCCTGGCAACTCAAGGGCCGGCTGCCTCGGCGATGGCTGCTGACCTTTGGGGCGTTGGCGCTGTTGGCCATGCCGGGCGTGGGGCATATCCGGGCGCTCGTCCATGCACGCCAGGTCTTAACGTTTCTCCCTATTCAAGATTGGCGTGCGATGATGAGCGTCGGGGCGCAATTGCTGGATGTGCGGGTGCTGGCGATCACCGCGCTGGCGGCCTTCGCGCTGGGCTGCCGCAAGCCCCCGCGCGGCGACATGGCGCTGCTGATCCTCTGGTTTGTGGTGCCGTTGGCGTGCCTCGGCTTGCTGCCGCCGTTGATCGGTGTTAGCCTCCTCGCCGACACCGGGACCATTCATGCGGTGCGCTACGTGCTCTTCGGGTTGCCGGCGGCGTTGCTGCTGGCCGGCTGGGTCATGGGGTGGGGAGGGTGTGCAGGCTGGCGCCGGCGGGTGCCGCTGTACGTCTTCCTGTGGCTGGCGTTGTCCGTGCATTTGTTGCCGACGCTGCGGATGACGGGGACGTTCGGCACGTGGCCCCCGGAAGGGTTTGCACAGGCAGCCCGCCACATGCAGCAGCAGATCAGGCCGGAGGATCTGGTGCTGTTTAGTTCAGGGTACGCCGAGTCGGATCTTGTCGCGTTGAACTCCCGGCCCGATTCGGAGCTGAGCGGATACCTCTCGTATCCCCTCAGCGCTCATGTCCCTCCAGCACTGATGCGTCAGGTCATGCTCTTGCCGTTCAGGATCAATCAGCAGACGCGTGCGTATCTGGACCGTCTCGAGCAAGCGGCGGCGGCCCATCGGCGGGTCTGGGTCATGGGGCAAGGGCCGGCGATGCACGACGTCCTCCGGCGTGTCACGAGCCTTCCCGGGGTGCGCATTGAGCAACAGGGAGCCTACGGCACCGTCTACCTCGCGCTCTTCACGTGGAACGGCCCTTCATCGGCTCCGTCGACCAACGGTTGACGGCGGGCTGTTTTTTCGTTATACTCACCAAAGTTTTCCTTACGCGGATGTTCCAGAGAAGAGGTCGAGCATGTACGCCGTTGTTGAAGTCGGGGGCCGGCAGTGGAAGGTGGAGCCCGGCACCCGGGTCACCATCAATCGGATCGCCGCCGCCGCCGGCCAGGAGCATGTCGTGGATCGCGTGCTGTTGGCCCACGACGGCACGCACGCACGGATCGGCCGCCCGTATCTTGAGGGGGCCAAGGTCGTCTGCGAAGTGCTCGACCATCGTTTGGGGCCGAAGGAGATCTCCTACCATTTCCGCCGGCGGGAAAACTGGCGCAAGACCAGAGGCCATCGCCAGCCGCTGACCCGTCTGGTGGTGAAAACGATTGCGTTCGGCGGGGCGACCATAGGGCAGACCGCGGTCACCGCCAAGCGGCCGGCCCCCGCAGCGTCGCTAGGCCGCGCGCCAAGAACCAGCGCGTTGAAACCTCAGGTGAGATCGTTGGCGAAGCGGCCGGTCACACGGCCCCGGACATCAAAGGATGCAACGAACGCGTGACGTGAGGATCCTCGATGGCGCATAAAGCGGGTGCAGGGTCGACAAAAAACGGCCGCGACAGCATCGGCAGGCGGCTGGGCGTGAAGCGCTTCGAGGGCGAGTGGGTGACGGCCGGCTCCATTCTCGTCCGCCAGCGCGGCACGGTCTTCAAAGCCGGCTGGTACGTGGGCACCGGCGGCGACTGGACGCTCTTTGCCAAGCGCGACGGCATCGTCAGGTTTCCCAAGGCGCGGGTGGTCAGCATCGAGCCGAAGCCGGCTCCGGCGTGAGGCGGGCATCGCGGCGCGTTGGGTCGCACGTTGAGAGGATCTCGCACGGCGCTCCGCAAGAGCGCCGTTTCGCTTCTCAGAGCGCCTATCAAAACGGCCGAGGTATTTTTACTATGCAGTTCGTGGATCGTGTGGAAATCACAGTGACGGCCGGCGCTGGCGGCCGCGGCTGCCAGGCGTTTGCGCAGCCGCCCTACATCCGCTACCCCTATCCGGATGGCGGCAACGGCGGCGACGTCCAACTGCAGGCGGATCCCAATGTCGCCACGCTGCTGGACTTTCAGTTCCGCCACGAGTTTGCCGCCGGGCGCGGCGGCCACGGTGGCGGCAACGGCAAGACCGGCCGCCGCGGCGAGGAGGTCGTTATCCGCGTGCCGGTGGGCACCGTGATTCACGACGCCGTCACCGGGCAGATCCTGCGGGATTTGGCGCATCCGCGCGAACGGATACTCATCGTGCGCGGCGGCCGCGGCGGTCTTGGCAACGCCACTGTCGCCGCCAGGCAGCGGCAGTTGACTCGCCCGCGAGGCGGGCGCAGCGGCGGCAAGGCGGGCGAGGCGCACGCCACCCCCGGCGAGCCGGGCGAAGGGCGGCGCCTCCTGTTGGAGTTGAAGCTGATTGCGGATGTGGGCGTCATCGGCTGCCCCAATGCGGGCAAATCATCGCTGCTGTCGCGCCTCTCCACGGCCCGGCCCAAGGTGGGGGCGTATCCGTTTACGACGCGCTATCCGGTGCTGGGCGTCGTCCAGGTTCCTCGGCGGGGGTCGTTCGTGGCGTGCGACATTCCCGGCCTGATCGAGGGCGCGCACCAGGGCAAGGGGCTGGGGGTGGAGTTTCTGCGGCACGTGGAGCGCACGCGGGTGCTGGTGCACTTGATCGACATGGCCGGAGTCGACGGCCGCGATCCACTGGCCGACTACCGGCAGGTCAACGGGGAGCTAGCGGCGTATCATGAAGCGCTGGTGGAGAAACCGCAGGTGGTGGTGGCGAACAAGATGGATCTGCCGCAGGCGGCGGCCAATGTGAAGCGGATGAAGGGTGCCGTCGGCGGGCAGATCTGGCCGATCTCCTGCGCGACCGGACAGGGCATTCCCCGGATGCTCGAGGCCGTCTGGAAGGAGCTCCATCCATGACAAACCGTTCAGGGTTGAAGGTTGGGGGTTCGGGGCAACTGCCCACAACCCAGAACCCACAACCCAGAACCCCGATTCGTCGGTTGGTCGTGAAGGTCGGAAGCAGCGTGCTAACCGATGCGCGCGGCCGGCTGCTGCGCGAGCGCATCGAGGCGCTGGCGGATCAGCTCGCCGCCTGCGTGCGGCAGGGGTGCCACCCCATCCTGGTTTCCTCCGGCGCGATCGCCTGCGGCATGGCCAAACTGGGGCTGAGAAAGCGGCCCGCGGCCCTGGCCCAGCTGCAGGCGTGCGCGGCCATCGGGCAGAGCGAGTTGATGCATGTCTACACGCTGGCGTTTGCCCGCAGCGACGTGACGGTGGCCCAAGTCCTGCTGACCCAGGAGGACCTGGCCGGCCGGCAGCGGTTGCGCAACGCGAAGCAGACGCTGCTGACCCTGCTGCACCGGCGGGTTGTGCCGGTGGTCAACGAGAACGACACGGTGGCGGTGGAGGAGATCACCTTCGGTGACAATGACCGCCTGGCCGCCCTTGTCTGCGCGGCGGTGGAGGCGCAGTTGCTGGTCATCCTCTCCGATGTCGATGGCCTGCTGCGGGAGGGCCGCGTGGTCAAGCGCGTGGAGTCGCTCAGGCAGGCGCAGCGGCTGATCATCGCCGGCGCCTCGCGCCAGAGGACCCGCGGCGGGATGGCCTCCAAGCTGGAGGCGGCGCGCATCGTGGGCCACAGTGGAATTCCTCTGGTGATCGCCAACGGGGCGCGGCCCAACGTCCTGGGCGGGCTGCTGGCGGGCCGGTCGGTGGGCACGCTGTTCGTTCCGCGGCAAAAATGCTAGGATGGTCGAAGCCGAATAACCAATGACCAAATCTCAAGCACCAAATAAGCACCAAGCACCAAGCACCAAGCTCCAAACTGTTTGGAATTTGGAGCTTGGAATTTGGGATTTATTTGGAATTTGGGATTTGGGATTTGGTGCTTTCGAATGGTGACGTCACTCGCTTCGCTGCAGGACGATATGCTGCGCGTGGCCCGCGAGGCGAAAGCGGCTGCCGCTGAGCTGGCGGCGGCGGCCACTCCGCAGAAGAACGCCGCGCTGAGCGGCATGGCGTCGCGGCTCACACAGCAGGCGGCGGCGATCCTGGCGGCCAATGTGGAGGATGTGCGCAAGGCCAGGGCGGCCGGGCTCTCCTCCGCGCTGATCGACCGGCTGGTCCTCGATGAGCGGCGGCTGCAGGAGATGGTGCGGTCGATTGAGTCGGTCATCGATCTGCCGGATCCGGTGGGCGAGGTCATCGCGTCCTGGCGGCGGCCCAACGGCCTGGAGATCCGGAAGGTGCGCGTGCCGCTGGGGGTCATCGGGATCATCTACGAATCGCGGCCGAACGTGACCAGCGAGTGCGCCTCGCTGTGCGTCAAAAGCGGCAACGCGGTGCTCCTGCGGGGCGGGGCGGAGTCGTTTGGCTCCAACCAGGCGATTGGCGCTGCGCTGAAGGCCGCACTGCGCGAGGCCCGCCTGCCGCAGGCCTGTGTCAGCCTCATTCCGACGGCCGACCGCGCCGGGGTGGACGCAATGCTGCAGCTCGACCAGTGGATCGACGTCATCATTCCGCGCGGCGGGGAAGCCCTCATCCAAAAAATCGTCGACACCTCGCGCATCCCGGTGATCAAGCATGCCAAGGGCGTCTGCCACGTGTACGTGGACGACGCGGCCGATTTGGCGATGGCGCAGACCATCGCCTTCAACGCCAAGTGCCAGCGGCCGGCCACGTGCAACGCGATGGAAACGCTGCTGGTGCATCGCGGCGTGGCCCAGCGGTTTCTGCCGCAGATGCTCCAGCGCCTGCGGCAGGCCAAGGTGGAAATCCGGGCGGATGAGGCTTCGCAGCGCATCGTGCCTGGCCTCGCACCGGCTACCGAGGAGGATTGGAGCACGGAGTACCTCGATCTGATTCTCTCGGTGAAGGTCGTGGATTCGCTGGAGGCGGCCGTGGAGCATATCCGGCGCTATGGCTCTTCGCACTCCGATGCCATCGTCACGGCGGATCCAACCCATGCCGAGCGCTTCGTGCGCGCGGTGGATTCGGCGGCGGTGTACGTCAACGCCTCTACGCGCTTCACCGACGGCTACCAGTTCGGCCTGGGCGCGGAAATCGGTATTAGCACCGACCGGCTCCACGCCCGCGGCCCGATGGCGCTCGAAGAGCTGACAACCTATAAGTATGTGGTCTATGGCACTGGGCAAGTGCGAGAGTAATCGCATGGTAGCACACAGCACACAGCACACAGCACACAGTCAAGGCCGAAAACTGTTTGCTGTTTGCTGTCTGCTGTCTGCTGGAGCGAACAAGCGGTTCTACTGATGCGCATAGGAATATTCGGTGGGAGCTTCAATCCGATTCACTACGGCCATCTGTTATTGGCCGAGACCGCGCGGGAGGCGCTGGTCCTCGACCGGGTCGCCTTCATCCCGGCGCACATCCCGCCGCACAAAACATCCAAGTCGTTGCTGCCCGCCGAGGTGCGCTACGAGCTGGTGCAGCTGGCCATCCGCGACCAGCCGGCATTTGTGGCTTCGGACATCGAGCTGCAGCGCCACGGCCCGTCCTATTCGATCGAGACGGTGAAGGTGCTGCACCAGCAGGTGCCGCAGGCGAAGCTCTTCCTCATCATCGGCCAGGACATGCTCGCGGTCAAATGGGCGGCCTGGAACGAGATCACGCGCTTGTGCACGGTGGCGGCCGCGCGCCGCCCTGGAAGCAAGAAATCCGGGCGGCACGCCGGCATCAAATGGCTGGAAATGCCGCAGATGGAGATCAGCTCAACCGGTATCCGCAAGCGCATCGCCGCCGGGCGCTCCATCCGGTATCTGGTGCCGCCGGCGGTGGAGCGGTTCATCCGCGAGCGGGGACTGTATCGGAAGGAGGCGGGGTGATGTTGCGTTCCTACCTGTGCAATCCGGACGGCGCGATCGAGTGCGGCCTCTCCGTGGACCGCTTCCGCAGCGCGCTGAACAGCAAGGAGAGCCTGCTGTGGGTCGATATCGAGGACCCGCAAGATGAGGAAATCGAGCTGCTGCTTGAGGTCTTCGAGCTGCATCCGCTGACCGTTGAAGACTGCATCATGCCGAATGTCCGCCCCAAGCTGGTGGATTTCGAGCGCTACCTCTTCATCATCATGCAGGGGCTCGCACGGACGGACGGCAAGCTCAAGACGGCGGAGCTGGACATCTGTCTGGGCGGCAACTTCCTGATCACCATCCGCAGCGAGCGGATCAAGAGCGTGGACGACGACTGCGCGAAAGTGGAGCGCAAGTCGCCCATTTTCAAGCGGGGGGCGGATTTCCTCTTCTATTCCATCGCGGACTCGCTCATCGACAGCTATTTCCCCATCATCGAGGAGCTGGAAATTCGGGTGGATGAGCTGGGCACGCGGCTGATGTCCGATTCCGCCCGCGAGACGCTGCAGGAGCTGATGGCGGTCTACAGCGAGCTGGTGCTGCTGCGGCGGGCCCTCGCCCCCCACCGGGAGATCCTCAGCCGCATCAACCGTGACGAGCTGCCCTTCATCAAGCCGGCGAATAAGGTCTATTTCCGCGACATGTACGATCACCTGCTGCGCATGAGCGAGCTCGTCGATTCCGGCCGCGAGGTCACCACGATGTCGCTGGAAGCCTACGCCACCATCGTCTCCAATCGGCTGAACGAAATCATGAAGACCATGACGGCCCTCGCCACGCTGGCCCTGCCGTTGGTGATCGTCACCGGCGTCTTCGGGATGAATTTCGGCGAGCATCCGGAGCTGGGCCCCCGCTGGATCTATCATCTGTTGAGCGTGCTGTTTGTCGGCTCCATCCCGGTGATGGCGTACTTCTTCCGCAAGTTTAAATGGTTGTAGGCGTGCCGCTGCTTCTCCTGCTGGCGGCGCTGCTGTTGCTCTCCGCGTTGTTCGCCGCCGCCGAGGCCGCGCTCTTGTCGATCAACAAGGTGCGCCTGCGGCATTTGGTGGAGGAAGGGCATCGCGCAGCGCGGCTGACCTACACGCTGCTGACCCAACTGGACCGCGTCATCGGCACGCTGCTGGTGGCGAATAACCTCATCAACGTGGCGGTGGCGGCCATCATTTCATGGGTGTGCGTGGCGGCGTTCGGGCCGCAGTACGGCGTGGTGATCGCCACGGCGATCGGCGTGACAGTGTTGCTGCTCATCGGCGAGGTCACCCCGAAGCTCTTTGCGACCACCCATCCGGAGGCCGTGGCGTTTGCGGTGGTGCGGCCGCTGCGCATCGTCATGGTGCTGCTGCATCCGGCGGCCGTCGCCTTCACCTGGACAGGACGGGTGATGCTGCGGCTGCTGGGCGCGCCGACCAAGCGCCGCTCGCCGCTGGTGACGGAGGAGGAATTGAAGGTCATGATCCAAATGGGCCGCGAAGCCGGGGTGCTGGAGGAACACGAGCTGCGGATGCTCCACCGCATCTTCGAATTCAGCGATTCCACGGTGGGGCAGGTGATGGTGCCGCGGGAGCAGATTGCGGGCGTCGATCTCAACGCCCAGGCGGCGGATGCGCTGGACATCTTGATTGAGGAAGGCCACTCCCGCATCCCGGTCTACAAGGAGACGATCGACCAGCCGGTGGGGGTCATCTACGCGCGGGACGTGCTGGCGATGGTGCGGCATCAGGATGTCTTCGTGCTGCAGGATCTGATCCGGCCGATGCTGATTGTCGAGGAAGGCCAGCGCGTGGCAGAGCTGCTCACGGAGTTCCAGCGGCGGAAGATCCAAATCGCCCTGGTGCGCAATCCCCAAGGACGGATCGCCGGCCTGGTGACGATTGAAGATCTGATGGAGGAGATCGTGGGCGAGATCCGCGAAGACTCCGCCGCGCGCCGCGACTAATGCTACGCCTTGCGCCGGCGTTGCGCCACCACGGCCGCTTCTTTATGCCTCCGGCAAGCCCGGCTCGCTCCGATGCGGTTCCGAGACGCCCGGCTGCGGCGGACCCGGCCGTGAACTCGGCGCCGCTTAACCGGCGCCTCGGACAACACGGCCGGTGTCTTTAACCGCAGTCCGCCTCCGCCGGGCTGAACCGCATAGTCGCTCGCCGGGTTGCCGGAGGCCTTCCCACCGTGCGCCGCTAATGCCGCACAGTGGATGGGGCGGATGGACGCGGAGCCGTTCCCGAAGTTGAAGTCATTGACAGTTCGCAAACCAGCATGCTAGTCTTGTGGCTCCGCTCGGGGCGGGTCATCAGAGAGCCAACATCAGCGGGGCGCGGGGCGCCCAACACAACGGAGGTCGGATGGACGCGTATTGCGTGAAGTGCAAAGCCAAAAAGGAAATGAAGGACGCCAAGGAAGTGAAGATGAAGAACGGCCGCAAAGCCCTGAAGGGCAAGTGCCCCGCCTGCGGCACCGGTCTCTACCGGATTCTCGGCAAGTAAGTCCGCTCTGACGCTCATCGAGAGCCAGTCCAAAGCCATTCTCGCTGCGCAGGCGGCCCTCGCCAAGCAGGCGGAGGGGGTGACGATTATGGACTTGCGCGCGCTGTCCACGGTCACTGACTACTTCGTCGTCTGCACGGCCCAGAGCAGCCCTCAGATGACTGCCGTGAGGGAGCAAATCGAACGGGTCTTCTCCCGGCGGCGCTGGCCGGTGTGGCACACCGAAGGCTCCGCCGCTTCGAACGGGCGCGGGCTGGCGGTGCCTGAGCCGCAATGGGTGCTGATGGATTGCGGCGAGGTGATCGTGCACCTGCTCGATCCCGCCGCGAGAACGCTCTACCGGCTCGAAGATCTGTGGGCGGATGCGCCGAGGCTCTCCGTTCCTCCTGCCGCGGCCGAGGCCGACGCCCCACGCGCGCGTGCGCGATAGCGCCCCCTGGCGGCCGTCCGGCACAGGGGGCGGCGCTTCCCTCCGTTATTCGCGATGACCATCACGGTCTTCACGCTCGGCCAACAGCTCAGCGCCCTGCTGCGTGAGGCGGCCCAGCTCGACGCCTCCGTGGCAGACGCGTCGCTCTTATGGGAGCTGCCGAAGGAGGCCTCCTTCGGCGATCTGTCCAACGCGCTCCCATTCCGGCTGGCCTCCCAGCGCCGTCAGCCCCCTCAGCGGATCGCCGAGCAGCTCTCCGAGGCGCTCTTGGCGCGCTGCCGGCAGCAGCCCTGGGGCGGGCTCATCGACCGGGTAGAGGCAAAGGGCGGCTACTTGAACGTCTTCTTGTCCCAATCGGCGCTGGCCCAGGTGGTGGAGGCCGTGCTGGCGCAACAACAGGCCTTCGGCACGCTCCCGGCCGACCCCAGCTGCTCCATCAACATTGAATTCGTCAGCGCCAATCCGACCGGGCCGTTGAGCGTGGCCCACGGCCGGCAGGCGGCGGTGGGCGATGCGCTGGCCCGCCTGTTGCGTTCGCAGGGCTTGCGCGTGACGACCGAGTACTACCTCAACGATGAAGGCCGGCAAGTGGAGCTGCTCGGCCGCTCCTTGCGGGCCCGCTATGCGCAAGCCATCGGCGCGACGGAGGCGTTTCCCGAAGACGGCTACCACGGGCTCTATCTCATCGAGAGCGCCGCAGCGCTGCGGCAAGCCCACGGCGAGGGCCTGCTGCAGCGGCCGCTGGACTGGTTCATGCAGACGGCGATGGAGGAGCAGCTCGGCGGGATCAAACACGATCTGGAGCGCTTCGGCCTGCGCTTCGACCGCTGGACGAGTCAGCATTGGCTCAACACGTCAGGCAAGATCGAAGCCGCGCTGAAGACGCTTGAACAGCGGGGTGCGCTGTTCGAAGCGGAGGGAGCCCTCTGGTTCGCCTCAACGAAGTATGGTGATGATAAGGACCGGGTGGTGCGCAAGCGCGATGGGGAGCTGACCTACCTCGCCCCGGATGTCGCCTACCATCAATGGAAGTTCGAGCAGGGCTACGACCGCGTGCTCAACCTCTGGGGGCCGGACCATCACGGCTACATCCCGCGGATGCAGGCGGCGGTGGCAGCCCTGGGGCTCTCGGCGGAGCGCTTCGCCGTGCGGATCATCCAGTTGGTCACACTCTCGCGCCACGGCACGCCGGTGCCCATGTCCAAACGGCAAGGGGAGTTCGTGACCTTCCGCGAGATTCTCGATGAGGTCGGCGTGGATGCGACGCGGTTTTTCTACCTGATGCGGACGATGGAAAGCCACCTGGATTTCGATCTGGATCTGGCCAAGTCGCAGTCGCAGGAGAACCCGGTCTACTACGTGCAGTACGCGCACGCGCGCATCTGCAGCATCCTGGCCAAGGCGCCGCCGTCAGCCGCCGCCGATCTGCTGCGCTTAAGCGAGCCGGACACGCAAGGCCTCATCCGCATGCTGCTGCAGTACCCCACGGTGTTGCGGCTGTGCGCCGACGCCCTGGAGCCGCAGGGGATCACCGTCTACCTGCGCAAGCTCGCCGAGGCCTTCCACATCTTCTACACCAAGCATCGCGTGATCACCGAGGACGAGCCGCTCTCCGCCGCGCGGCTGGCCCTCGTGCGCGCGACTCGTCAAGTGCTTGCGAATGGATTGGCGCTCCTCGGCGTCTCCGCCCCTGAGCGCATGTAGAATTTCAAGGAATAGCACACAGCACACAGCAGACAGCAGACAGCACATAGTCGCGCCTTTACTGTCTGCTGTGTGCTGTATGCTGAATGCTGATGTTTGATTACTGCCGCTTATATACTGGCCAGCAACAGACACCGGCGCAGGTCATCGATCAATTGATCCGGTGCGAGTATCGCCGCGTCGATCAGGTGGCCGATCCGGGGCAATTCGCCGCCCGCGGTGGCCTCGTCGACGTCTTTCCCGCGACGTTCGAGTCGCCGATCCGCGTGGAGTTCGACGCCGCCCGCGTGCGCTCGCTGCGCAGCTTCAATCCCGCATCGCTGGAAACGCTGGACCGCCACTCGATGGTGGTCATCCTGCCGCGGCAGATCCGCACGAAGGCCCAGCCCTCGTCCGACATCCCGTTTGAGTCGTTCGTCGATCTGCAGCCGCGCGACCTGGTAGTACATCTGGACCACGGCATCGGCCGGTATCTCGGCCGGACGACCATTGACGGCCCTAGCGGCCGGCAAGACATGCTGATCGTGGAGTATGCCGACGGCGACCGGCTCTACGTGCCGGTGGATGAGCTGCACCTGCTGCAGCGCTACGTGGCCTTTGGCGCCAAACTGCCCAGCCTCTCGACGCTCGGCGGCGCGGGATGGGCGCGGGCCAAGGCGCGGGCGTATGCGGGGGCGTTTGAGTACGCCAAGTTGCTGCTGGATCTCCAAGCCAAACGCCTGGCACTGCCGGGCTACGCCTTCGGCGGCGACCATGAATGGCAGCGGACGTTCGAAGCCGCGTTTCCGTACCGCGAAACGCCGGATCAAGTCCGCGCGGTGGCGGAGGTCAAGCGCGACATGGAGCAGCCGCGGCCCATGGACCGCCTGCTCTTGGGCGATGTGGGCTACGGCAAGACGGAGGTCGCCATCCGGGCGGCGTTTAAGGCCGTCATGGACGGCAAGCAGGTGGTAGTGCTGGTGCCGACGACGCTGCTGGCCTACCAGCACTACCGGACGTTGACCGCCCGCATGGCGTCATTTCCCATCGCCGTCGCCATGCTCTCGCGGCTGCAATCGGAGTCCCAGCAGCAGCAGGTGGTGGAGGCGCTGCGGGCAGGGCGTTGCGACATCGTCATCGGCACGCACCGGCTGCTCTCGGGCGATGTGCGCCTTCGCGAACTGGGGCTACTAATCGTCGATGAGGAGCAGCGCTTCGGACTGAAGGATAAAGAGCATCTGAAGCAATGGCGCACCCAGACGGACGTGCTGACGCTCTCCGCCACGCCGATTCCGCGCACGCTGTATCTGGCGCTGGCCGGGGCGCGCGACCTCTCGCTCATCACCACCCCGCCGGAAAACCGCCATCCGGTGGAGACACACGTCGTGGAGGAGGATGACGAGGGTCTGCGGCGCTGGATCCTCCGGGAGCTGGGCCGCCACGGGCAGGTCTTCGTCGTGCACAATCGGGTGTACAATATCCACCAGGTCGCGCGGCGCATCGCCCATCTAGTGCCTGAGGCCCGCGTGGCGATCGTCCACGGCCAGATGCCGACGCAGGAGTTGGAGCAGGTGATGCTGGCCTACATCGACGGCACCATCGACGTGCTGGTGGCCACCACCATCATCGAATCCGGCATCGATATCCCCAATGCGAATACCCTGATCGTCCATGGGGCGGAGGCCTTCGGGTTGGCGGATCTCTACCAGCTGCGCGGGCGCGTCGGCCGCTTCGACCGCAAAGCGTACGCGTATCTGGTGGTTTCGCGCCAGGGCGCCATGACCCCTGAGGCGCGCCGGCGGCTCGAGGCGATGACGCAGCATACGGCGCTCGGCTCCGGCTTTCATATCGCGCTGGAGGATCTGAAGCTGCGCGGCGCCGGCAATCTGCTGGGGGTGGAGCAGTCGGGGCACATCAGCTTGGTCGGGTTCGATTTGTACTGCCGCCTGTTGCGCGAGGCGGTAAATCGATTGAAGGAGGAGGAACCCGTGGGCGCGCAGATCAGATGAGCATCCTCGTCGGCATTTGCCTGTTGCTGTGGTGCGCGGCGGGCGCGTGCGCTGAGACGGTCAACCGGATCGTCGCGGTCGTCAACGATGAGATCATCACTCAGGCGGACATTACGGCGTTCGTCGCCGCCATGCAGAACGATCCGGAAGAAGCGGCCGCGTCGCCTGGGCGCAATCCCGAGGTTGAGCGCGCGGTGTTGCAGCGGCTGATCGACCAGCGGCTCATGCTGCAGGAGGCCGAGCGCGCCGCCATCGTCGTGGAACCGGAGGAGGTGCGAGCGCGCTACGAGGTGTTCCGCAGCCGGTTTCCCTCCGAGGCGCTCTTCCGGCAATCGCTGGCGCAAACTGGCATTTCGGAAGAGCAACTGAAGCAGCGCGTGCGCGACCAGCTGATGGTGCAGCGGGTCATCGCCGACAAGGTCCGCTCGACGATCATGGTCAGCCCGTATGAAGTGTCGAAGGAGCTCGGCATCCATCCGGAGTCGGCGAGGGCCGGCGACCGGATGCGCGTCTCGCACCTGCTGATCCGGGTCAACGACGCGCGGACAGAATCCGCCGCGCGAGCCCTGATCGGACGGCTCCATCAGCAGCTGGCCGGCGGCGCGGACTTCGCGGCGCTGGCCAAGCAGCATTCGGAAGACCAGCACCGGCAGGAGGGTGGCGCGATGGGCTGGGTCGCGCCGGGCGAGCTGATGCCGCAGCTGGACGCGGCGCTGGAAACGCTGCAGGTTAGCCAGCTCTCCGATCCGATCCAGTCGCGGTTGGGCTTTCACCTGATGCGGATCGAAGAGCGCAAGCCGGCCTCCAGCCTCTCGCTGATGGAAGCGAATCAAGCGATTTACTCCACGATTTACCAGCGGAAATATGAAGAAGCGATGGCCCGCTGGCTCGGCGAGTTGCGCAAGAAAGCCTACATTGTGATCAATGAATGACGAGGCAGTAGCAGACAGCACACAGCAGACAGCAGACAGTAAGAGCGTCTTCACTGTGTGCTGTGTGCTGTGTGCTGTGTGCTACTGATGGGGTCCCCCACTAT
>JACQRD010000012.1 GCA_016206675.1 Candidatus Omnitrophota bacterium | reverse complement strand
GTCTACGACCAGTACGGGCACCGCGGCTTCGATCAGCGCTACTCCACCGAAGACATCTTCCGGGGTGCTGACTTCTCCAGCATCTTCGAGGGTTTGGGCGTCGGCGGCGGCATCTTCGAGGATCTCTTCGGCGGCACCATCTTCGGCGGTGGAGGCGGCGGCCGGCGCGGCAGCCGCGGCTCGGATTTGGAGCTGGCCATCTCGCTTTCCTTTGAAGAGGCCGCTCGCGGCGTGACGAAAACCGTCACGGTGCCGCGGCGGGAGCTGTGCGCCGAGTGCCGCGGCGAGGGGGGCGAGCGTGCTACGTGCGCAAGCTGCGGTGGGGCCGGGCAGATCCGGCAAGCCGCTGGCTTTATGGTCATCGCGCGCACCTGCCCCAAGTGCGGCGGGCAGGGCAGCACCGTGAGGAAGGCCTGCCCGCGCTGCCGAGGCGAGGGCCGCGTGGCGATCGATCGCAAGATCGAGGTGAAAGTACCGGCCGGTGTCGAGTCCGGCATGCGGCTGCGGCTTGCCGGCGAAGGCGAAGCCGGCACACGGGGCCGCGGCGATCTGTACGTCCACCTGAGAGTTGAATCGCATCCGATTTTCCAGCGCGAGGGGCCGCATCTGCTGGTGGAGTACCCGATTCACGTCGGGCAGGCGGCATTGGGCGCGGAAGTGGACGTGCCCACGCTCAACGGCCGCGTGTCGATGAAGGTGCCCCCCGGCACGCAAAGCGGCACGGTGTTTCGTGTGCGGGGCAAGGGGCTGCCGGACGTGCATGATGGGCGCACCGGCGATCTGCTGGTGCGCGTCGTGGTGGAGACCCCGACGCATCTCAACGCCGCCCAGCGGCGGGCGTTGGAGGAGTTTGCCAAGGCGTCGGGGGAGGACGTCTATCCCACGCGCCGCTCGTTTCTCGCGAAGATCAAGGAGCTACTGAAACGATAGACGTTTCGTGTACCGTGTACGGTGTACGGTGTACCGAAAACCCACGGTCAACGGTTCACGGTTAACAGTACACGCCGAGCGAAGCGAGGGAACATGCCCACGTACGAGTATCAATGTCACAAGTGCAAGAAACGGAGCGAGGTGTTCCAGCCGATCACGGCCAAGCCGCTCATCACATGTCCGCGGAAGGGCTGCGGCGGGAAACTGACACGGCTGTTGGGCAGCGGCTCCGGCTTCCTGTTTAAAGGTAGCGGGTTTTATATCACCGACTACCGCAGCAAGGGCTACCAGGAGGCGAAGAAGAAGGACCAGCCCGCCCCGGCAAACACGAAAGGCGCCCGGCCCGCCTCTTCCAAGGACTCATCAGGAAAAGGCTCCTCGGGCGGCTCCTGCGCCTCCTCCGGCGGCTCGTGCAAGAATGGCTCCTGCGCGTGATTCCTCGCGATGCGTGAGGGGCTTCGCTGGCGGATCGCGACGGCGGTGTATGCCGTTGCCGTGCTGGCCGTGTCGGTCATTCCGGTTGATCCCAGGCTCGCCCCGGGCCATCTTGACAAGGCCCTCCACCTTTGCGAATATCTGCTGCTGGCGTGGCTGCTGGTCAAGGCGCTGCGGACGTCGACGCCGCGCCGCATCTTTCTGACGGCATGGGGATGGGCCACCGCCTATGGCGCCGCCATTGAGCTGCTCCAGGCCGCGATTCCTTGGCGGTCGGCGGATCTGATGGACGCAGCCCTCAACGCCATCGGTGCTGCCCTTGGAGTGTGGATCAGCACGGTGAAGTAATGGTCGCCGTCAGTCCGTTTCGCGCCCTGCGCTACAATCTCCAGCGCGTTGCCGATCTGAGCACGGTCATCGCCCCGCCGTATGACGTGATCGATGCTGAGGAGCAAGAACGGCTCTATCAGGCCTCGCCCTACAACGTCGTCCGGCTCATCCTCGGCAAGCAGTACTCCAACGATACCGAGCAGGAAAACCGCTACACCCGCACCAGCCGGGACTTTTCGGCCTGGCGGCAGACCGGGGTGCTGGCGGCGGAGCCCACGCCGGCCTTCTACCTCGTCGAGCAGACCTTCCGCGCCGGCGGGCGCAGTGCCACCCGCCTGGGCTTCATCGCGCTGCTGGAGCTCAACGAACGCACGCCGCAGGACGTCTTCCGCCACGAAGCCACACTTTCGGCGCCCAAGGCAGACCGCACCAAGCTGTTGGAGGCGGTGCCGGCCAACCTCGAGCCGATCTTTTGCGTCTATCCGGATGAAGGGGGACTCGTGCAGGCCGCGCTGGCCAAGGTGGTAGCCGAGGCCGCGCCGGATGCTGAGGCCGACTCTGCCGGGGGCGACCATCTGCGTTTCTGGGTGGTGACGGATGCGCAGGTGATCGCACAGCTCAGCCGCCGCCTAGCACCGGCATCGGTGCTGATCGCCGATGGCCACCACCGGTTTGAGGTGAGCATGGCCCACCGGGCGCGGTACGGCGCGCTGATGGCCTATTTCGTTTCAATGAAGGATCCGGCGCTGGTCGTGCGCCCGATCCACCGGGTCGTCACCCATCCGGCGCCATTTGAGGCCGCAGCGCTTCGGCCATGGTGCACGGTCGAGCCGGCGGCGAGCATGGAGGAGGCGCTGGCCTGGCTGGCCGGATGCGCCGAGCCGGGGCGCTTTGCCCTGGGTGATGGAACCGGCTGGCATCGGGTGGCGGTGACGGGCGAGCTGATGGCCCAGTGGCTGATGAGCCCCACGGTGCCGCTGGGGGTGGCGTCGCTGGATGTCTCCATCTTGCACGGTGCCTTGCTGCCGCGGCTGGGGTATTCGGACGTTACCTACACGGCGGAGGCGGCGAAAGCGGCGACGCAGGCCTCCCGCGCCGGGCGACGCTCGGCGTGGCTGTTGCGGGGCATTCCCTTGGAGCAGGTCTACGCGCTGGCCGCTCAAGGCTTCACACTCTCGCCTAAGTCCACCTATTTTTATCCCAAGGTCCCCTCCGGCCTGGTGATTCATCCCTTGGTGTAGCCCGCGGCATTTTCGTTCCGATGGGGCGGCTGTGGCCGCGGGCCGTTCCCTCGGGGAACCCTCCCTCTCGGGAACGTCTCCGCGTCCATCCGCCCCTCACGTGCGGCGCGGCCGCTGCGATGGTGCCTCTCTGTGCCTCCGGCACCCCGGCTCGCTCAGATGCGGGTCCGAGACGCCCGGCTGCGGCGGACCGGCCGTGAACTCGGCGCCGTCAGTCGGCGCCTCGGACAGCACGGCCGGTGTCTCTAACAGCAGTCCGCCTGCGCCGGGCTGACCCGCATATTCGCTCGCCGTGGGTGCCGGCGGCACGACGAACACTCGGGCAGAGCTGGCTGCGCCGCCGGCTCTGCAGGGGGGGCGGCTGTGGCCGCGGGCCGTTCCCTCGGGGAACCCTCCCTCTCCCCGCCACGGGACGATGG
>JACQRD010000002.1 GCA_016206675.1 Candidatus Omnitrophota bacterium | reverse complement strand
CAGTACGAGCGCTACGTCATGAACACGTACGTGCGCCAGCCCCTGGTGATCACCAAGGGCAAGGGCAGCCGGGTCTGGGACGTGGAGGGCCAGGAGTATCTGGACCTCTTTCCCGGCTGGGGAGTCAGCGGTCTGGGCTACGGCCATCCGTGGGTGGCGAAGGCGCTGCGCGGGCAGACCACGCGCCTGCTGCACGTGTCGAACAACTACTACCATCCGTATCAGGCGAAGGCGGCCAAGCAGCTAGTCGAGGCCTCCTTCGATGGGAAAGTGTTTTTCACCAACAGCGGAGCCGAGGCGGTGGAGACGGCGGTGAAGATCGCGCACAAATGGGGCCACGGCCACGGCGGCCGCCATGAGATCATCACGATGGAGCGCTCCTTTCACGGCCGGACGATGGCCGCGCTCAGCGCCACCGGCCAGCGCAAATATCAGGAAGGGTTCGAGCCGCTGGTGCCGGGGTTTGTGTGCGTGCCCTACAATGAGCTGCAGGCCGTCGAGCAGGCGATCACGCCGAAGACCGCGGCGGTGCTGGTGGAGCCGATTCAGGGCGAGGGCGGGGTGCGGGTGCCGGATGACGGCTACCTGCCTAGCCTGCGCCGGCTGTGCGATGAGCGCAGGCTGCTGCTGATCGCGGATGAAATCCAGACCGGCATGGGGCGCACGGGGACCATGTTCGCCTACCAGCAGGCGGGCATCGAGCCGGATGTGCTGCTGCTCGCCAAGACGCTCGGCGGGGGATTTCCGATCGGGGCGGTGATCGCCAAGCGCAACGTCGCCGACGTGCTCACGCCGGGAACCCACGCCACGACCTATGGCGGCAGCCCCTTAGGTTGCGCGGCGATTGCGGCGGTCTTGGAGGTCATCAAGAAGGACAAGGTGCTGGAGCGGGTGAAGCGGCTCGGGGCGTATCTCTTTCAGCGGCTGGAGCGGTTGAAAAGCCAAGTGTCGTTCATCCGGCAGGTGCGCGGGCGAGGGCTGATGGTGGGGATCGAACTGTCCATCGACGGCCGGCCGATCGTGGAGGCGTGCCGGGCGAAGCGGCTGCTCATCAACTGCACGCAGGAGCGGGTGCTGCGGTTGCTGCCGGCGATGACCATCACGAAAGACCAGCTCCACCGCGCGTTGACAATCTTAGAGGAGACGATTCGTCAGCACACAGCACACAGCACACAGCAGACAGCACAAGCGACATGAAGCGAGACTTTCTCACCATTCCAGATCTCAAAGTCGAGGAGTTGCGGAAGCTGCTGCAGCGGGCGGCGGCGCTGAAGGCCGGGCGAGCCTCCACGCCGCAGATCCTACAGGGCAAGACCGTCGCGCTGGTCTTTCAAAAGCCGTCGATGCGCACGCGGGTGGCCTTTGAAGTGGCGGTGCTGGAATTAGGCGGGGCCGTCATCTATCTAGGGCAGGAAGATATCCAGTTGGGCCGGCGCGAAGCGGTGAAGGATGTCGCGCGAGTGTTGTCGCGCTACGTCCACGGCATCGTGCTGCGCACCTTCGGGCATGCCAATGCGGAGGAGTTCGCCAAGCATGCGACGGTGCCGGTGATCAACGGCCTCTCCGACCTGGTGCATCCCTGCCAGGCGCTGGCGGACGTGATGACGATGCAGGAGGCCTTCGGCCGCTTGCAGGGCCTGAAGGCGGCCTATATCGGCGACGGCAACAACGTGCTCCATTCGTTGATCGAGGCGTGCGCGCGGCTCGGCGTGAGCGTGGCGGTCGCCGCGCCCAAGGGCTACGCCCCCAACGCGGCGATCTGGAAGGCGGCCAAGTGGGAAGCATCGCGCCACGGCGCGTCGCTGGAGCTGGCGGCCGACCCGAAGCAGGTGGTGCGCGGGGCGGATGTCATCTATACCGACGTCTGGGTGAGCATGGGCCAGGAGCCGGAGCGGGCCAAGCGGCTGCGCGCCTTCAAGGGGTATCAGCTCAACGCGGCGCTGCTGAAGCTGGCCAAGCCCGGCTGCAAGGTGCTGCACTGCCTGCCGGCGCACCGCGGCGAGGAAATTACCGATGACGTGATGGAAGGCCCGCCGTCGCTCGTGGTGGATCAGGCGGAAAACCGGCTCCACGCGCATAAAGCATTGTTAGAATTCCTGATTGGTAGCAGTCAGCAGTCAGCACACAGCAGTCAGCAAAAGCATACATAAAAGGAAGGCGATGAGCGGCAAAACGGTGGTGCTGGCGTTTTCGGGCGGTCTTGACACGTCGGTGTGCGTGAAGTGGCTCGTGGAGCGCGGCTACCGTGTCGTCTGCTTCATGGCGGATGTGGGGCAGGGCGAGCCGTCATCGGCCGCGGTCCGCCGGGGGAAAATCGCCGGTGCCTCGAAGATCCTTGTGCGCGATCTGCGGCGCGAGTTCGTCACCGACTACTGCTGGCCGGCGCTGAAGGCGCAGGCAGTCTATGAAGGCGGCTATCTGCTGGCCACGGCCTTGTCGCGCCCGTTGATTGCGAAGCATCTCGTGGAGGTTGCGCACCAGGTCGGGGCGAAGGCGGTCGCCCACGGCTGCACCGGCAAGGGCAACGATCAGGTGCGGTTTGAGGTGACGGCGCGCATTCTAGATCCGTCACTTGAGATCATCGCGCCGGTGCGGGAGTGGGAGTTCCGCTCGCGGGAGGAGGAGATCGACTACGCGCTCGCGCACAAGATTCCGATCGACGTGACCAAGCGCAGCTCCTACAGCATTGATGAGAACCTCTGGGGAACGAGCATCGAGTCCGGTGTGCTGGAGAACCCGTGGACCGAGCCGCCCGCGGAGACCTACCGCTCGATCCGCTCGCCGCGGCGGGCGAAGGCCGCGCCGGGTGCCGTCACGGTCGGCTTCACGCGAGGCGCGCCGACGCATCTCAACGGGAAGCGGCTTGAGCCTGTCGCGCTGGTTGAGCGGCTCAATGCGCTCGGCGGTGCGCACGGCGTGGGCCGCTCCGACATGATCGAGAGCCGCGTGGTGGGCATCAAATCGCGCGAAGTCTACGAAGCGCCCGGCGGTACGATCCTGTTGCGCGCGCATGAGGAGCTGGAACGGCTGGTGCTGGATCGGGAGCTGCTGCAGTTCAAGCAGGGGATCGCGATCCGCTACGCGCAGATGGTGTATGCTGGCTTGTGGTTCACCCCCCTGAAGCGGGCGCTGGATGCCTTCGTGGAGCAGACGCAGCGGCGGGTGAGCGGCGAAGTACGCGTGAAGCTCTACAAAGGGACGTGCCAGGTCGTCGGCCGCAAGTCGCCGTATGGCCTCTATCAGGAGCGGCTGGCGACCTACTCGGCGAAGGACCAGTTTGATCAGCGGGCCGCCGAAGGCTTCATTAAACTGTACGGGCTGCCCTACGAAGGAGGTGTTCATTAGTTCAATTGTTCAATGGTTCAATGGTTCCGATTGTCGATGAACCAAAGAGCCGCGGAACAATTGAACCAATGAACCATTGAGCACATGAACAAGAAATTATGGGGTGGGCGGTTCAGCACACGGACGGATCCACTGGTGGAACAGTACACCTCCAGCATCGCCGTCGATTACCGGCTGGCGCGCTACGATGTGGAGGGCTCCATTGCGCACGCCAAAATGCTGGGCCGCTGCCGCATCATTTCGGCAGCGGAAAGCCGCACGCTGGTCGGGGCCTTACGTCGGATCCTGCAGCGAATCGCCGCCGGCCGCTGGAAGCCGGATCCATCGGCTGAAGATATCCACACGCAGATCCAGCAGGCGCTGCAGCGATTGGTGGGCCCGGTGGCGAAAAAACTCCACACGGCCCGCAGCCGCAACGACCAGGTCTGCCTCGATGTCCGGCTCTACTGCCGCGATGCGGTGGAGCGGCTCACCAGGGCCATCCGGGCGGCACAGTCGTCGCTGGTGGCGTTCGGCTGGGCGAATCGCCAAGTGATCATCCCCGGCTACACCCATTTGCAGCGCGCCCAGCCGGTGCTGCTGGCACACCACCTGCTGGCGTACGTTGAAATGTTGCAGCGGGACGCCGATCGGCTGACCGGTGCCCGCGCGCGCATCGACGTGCTGCCGCTGGGCTCCGGGGCGCTGGCCGGCACGTCGCTGCCGATTGACCGGGCCTACGTGGCGAAGCTGCTGCACTTCGCGCGCGTCTCGGCCAACAGCATGGATGCGGTCTCCGATCGCGACTTCGCGCTGGAGCTGCTGGCGGTACTCTCCAGCCTAGCGGTGCACCTCTCCCGACTGGCGGAGGATCTGATCCTCTGGACCACGGAAGAGTTCGGCATCCTGGCGCTGGATGACGCTGTTGCGACGGGCTCAAGCCTGATGCCGCAGAAGAAAAACCCGGATGTGCTGGAGCTGATCCGGGGCCAGGCCGGGCTGATCATCGGCCGCGAAACGGCGTTTTTGACGATGTTGAAGGGCTTGCCGCTGTCGTATAATCGGGATATGCAGTGGGATAAGCGGCTGCTCTTCGAGGCCGTCGAGGAGAGCCTGAGCGCGCTGGAGGTGTTGGCGCGTCTGCTGCGGCGCGTGGCGGTGCAGCACGGGCAGCTGCCGCGCCTCATGGCGTCGGATGCGCTGTGCGCGACGGACCTGGCCGAGTATCTAGTCGCACGGGGCGTGGCCTTCGCCGAGGCGCACGCTGCCGTGGGCCGGCTGGTGGCCTATGCCGAAGGACGCCGCCGCCGGCTGGGGCAGCTGCGCGTGCACGAGCTGCAGCGTTTCTCGCCGCGGTTTGACCGGGCGGCGCTGGCCCTGCTCAATCCGGCGACGTCGGTGGCCCGCAAGCGCAGCGCGGGCAGCACCAACCCCCGTCTGGTGCATGCGGCACTAGTTCGTTGGCAACGGAAACTCAAGAATCAATGAGACGAATCGACAAGCACCAAGCCCCAAATCCCAAGCACCAAATAAGCACCAAGCACCAAGCACCAAGCTCCAAACTGTTTGGAATTTGGAGCTTGGAATTTGGGATTTATTTGGAATTTGGGATTTGGGATTTGGCGCTTCAGTGATGAATGTGTTACCGATGATACACTACCCACACGACTTTCAACCAAAACAGGGCGAGCTCTACTGCGAGCGGGTGCCGGTTCAGCGCATCGCCGAGGCGGTGGGCACGCCGGTCTACGTCTACAGCCATAAGACGCTGGTGGGCCACTATCGCAAGCTGCACGCCGCCTTCCGAGCGGTGAAGCCGCTGGTCTGCTTTTCGGTGAAGGCCAACGGCAACTTGGCGATTCTGCGGCTGCTGGTGCGCTGCGGCGCCGGGCTGGATATCGTCTCCGGTGGGGAGCTCTTCAAGGCGCGCCGCGTGGGCTGCCCGGCCTCGCGCATCGTCTATGCGAGCGTCGGCAAGACGCCAGAAGAAATCCGCGAGTCGCTGCGGCAGGGGATTTTCTGCTTCAACGTGGAATCGGCGCCTGAGCTGAAGGCCGTCGATGAGGTCGCGCGGCGCCTGAAGCGGCGCGCCCGGGTCGCCCTGCGCCTGAACCCGGACGTGGATGCGCACACGCACCGGCACATCACGACCGGTGTCGCGGAGAGCAAGTTCGGCATCGACATCGAGACGGCCACGCGGCTGGTGCGCGAGCACCAGCGCTACGCGGGCGTTGAGATCATCGGCGTTCATCTGCACATCGGCTCGCAGATTACGCACGCCCAGCCGTTTGTGCTGGCCATTCAGCGCGCCGCCGCGGTGATGGAGGCCGGCCGTGCCGCCGGGCTGGCGATGGGCTGGATCAATCTCGGCGGCGGCCTGGGCATCATCTATAAAGATGAGCGGCCCCAGACGCCGGCGGACTTCGCGCGCCGCGTGCTGCCGTGGCTTAAGCGGCTGAAGGTGCGGCTGATCCTCGAGCCCGGGCGGTTTATCGTCGGCAACGCGGGGGTGCTGGTGACGCGGGTGCTCTACGTCAAGCAGGCGCGCCGCAAGCAGTTTGCGGTGGTGGATGCCGGCATGACGGAGCTGATCCGCCCGGCGCTCTATGACGCGTACCACGGGGTCGTGCGAGTGCAGGGGGCGGTGGCATCCCGCAACGGCTACGGGGTCTATGACGTGGTGGGGCCGGTGTGCGAAAGCGCCGATGTGCTCGCCAGGGATCGGGCGCTGGGCGCGCTGGCACCCGGCGAGCTGCTCGCCGTGCTGGGCGCAGGCGCGTACGGCTCGGTGATGGCGTCGAACTACAACGGGCGGCTGCGCCCCGCCGAGGTGCTGGTGCGGGGCAGCCGGTGGGCGGTCATCCGCAAGCGCGAAACCCTGCGTGACCTCGTGCGCCAAGATGTCATCCCAGGAGAACTGCTTCGATGAGTATCGCGGATTGCGAATTTCGGATTGCGAATTGGTGTTGAACCGATGAACGCTCAAGATCTTAAAATTCGAGCAAGGGATTTTGGCCTCGAGGTCGTCCGAGCCGTTGAACTGCTGCCTCGAACGAAAACAGCAGAGGTGATTGGTAAACAGTTGATGCGATCCGCTGTTTCCGTAGGTGCGAACGACCGTGCCGCGTGCCGTGCCAGATCGCGCAACGATTTCATTTGCAAGATCAACATTGCTGAGGAAGAGGCAGACGAGGCAAGTTATTGGCTTGAGCTGCTCTTGGCCCTTCGACTTCTGGATGCGGATCGATTGTATCCACTGTTACGAGAGGCGAGTGAGTTAGCCGCTATTTTTACAGCGTCTGGTCGGACAGCGAAACAGCATCGTGCTGAGGTACGGAAAGGTAATCCGCAATTCGCAATCCGCAATTCGCAATAATGACGCAGATACCGTTTACGAAGGTGGTGGGGACGGGCAATGACTTTATTGTGGTGGATGCCCGCACGAAAACGGTGAGAACACTCGCTGGCAAATGGGCCGCGGTCAGTCGCGTGTGGTGTGATCGCCGCAACGGCATCGGCGCCGATGGCGTGCTGGTGCTTCAGCCCTCGCGCCGCGCGGATGTCGTCATGCGGGTCTTCAACCCTGACGGCAGCGAGGCACAGATGTGCGGCAATGGGGCGCGGTGTGTGGCGCTGTATCAAGCACACAGCACACAGCACACAGCACACAGCAAGAATGGTCACATCACGATTGAAACGAAAGCCGGGATTCTGACGGCGACGGTGAAGGGCGGGCGGGTGGCGATGCGGATGACGGATCCGACCGATCTGTGCTGCGAGTTTTCGGTGAACGTCGATGGGCGGGGTCTGCATATGGGGTCCGTGAATACCGGCGTGCCACATGTGGTGATCCCCGTGGCGGATCTCGACGCCGTGGATGTGGCCCATCTGGGCCGGCACGTGCGCCTTCACCCGCGTTTTGCGCCCAGAGGCACGAACGTGAATTTCATGCAGGCCGAGGCCAGATCGCCCGACCGGATCAGCGTGCGGACATACGAGCGCGGCGTGGAGGGCGAGACGTTCGCCTGCGGCACCGGCGTGGCGGCCTCGGCGATTCTCCATGCGGTGCGCACCTCGCCGCAAGCGGCCGGCCGGCGCGTCAGCCGCCGGATTGAGGTGACGGTGCGCAGTGGTGACCGGCTGCGCGTGTCGATGGAACTTCACGCCACCGGCCGCGAGATCCGGGTGGCCAACGTGATGTTGGAGGGGCCGGCCGAACGCGTCTTCGACGGCATGGCGCCATGGCCCCACCACCTGCCGGCGGCGGCACATCACCGAAAGGTGTCAATACAATGATATTGTGCTTGGGTAGTCGTGCCGCCTTGGCAGGTGCGTGGCACCAAGATCCATCACCTGCCAGGCCTGCCGTAGGCAGGCCCCGGCAGGTGGTGGGGTGGCCGGTGCGGAGGAACGGATGAGCGTGTCGCTCCAAGGATCGATGGTGGCGATCGTGACACCGTTTAAGAACGACGCCATCGATGAGCGGGCCTTCAAACGGCTCATCGAGCTGCATATTAAGGAAGGCACGAGCGCCATCGTGCCGTGCGGCACCACCGGGGAGTCCGCCACGCTCTCCTACGCGGAGCATGACCGCGTCATCGAGCTGGCCGTCCAGTATGCGCGCGGCCGCACCCCGGTGATCGCAGGCACCGGCTCCAACAATACGCGCGAGGCGATCCGCCTGACGAAACACGCAAAGGAGGCCGGGGCGCATGCGGCGCTCTTGATTTCGCCGTACTACAACAAGCCGACGCAGCGGGGGCTGTTTTTGCACTTTAAGGCGATCAGCGAGGCGGTGGACATGCCGCTGGTGGTCTACAACATCGCCTCGCGCACAGCGGTGAACATCGAGCCGGAAACCTTTGCCCAGCTGGCCACGCTGCACAACGTGGTGGGGGTGAAGGAGTCCAGCGGCAACCTGGAGCAGATGAGCCGCATCCTGCAATTGACGAAGGGGAAGCTGACACTGCTGTCGGGAGACGATGGGCTCACACTGCCGGTCTTGGCCATCGGCGGCAAGGGGGTCATCTCCGTGGTGGCGAACCTCGTGCCCCGCGATGTGGCCGCCATGGTCCATGCGTTTTTGGCCGGCCGGCATGGAGAGGCGCTGCAGTGGCACCAGCGGCTGCTGCCGTTGGTGAAGGCGCTGTTTCTTGAGACCAACCCCATCCCGGTCAAAACCGCGATGGGCCTGCTGGGCATGATCGAGCCTGGGCTGCGGCTGCCGCTGTGCGAGATGTCGGATGCGAATGAGGAACGGCTCCTCCAGGCGCTGGAGACGTACGGTCTGCTGAAGACCGCCGCCGGCGGCAAGCCGGCACCGGTAAAGAGGAAAACAAGGCGGTAGACATGAGACAGGAGACATCAGACGTGGGACTCAAGACTCAAGACTCCAGTCTTGGGTCTTGAGTCTTGGGTCTTGGGTCCAACGATGGCTGTTCGATTGGTCATAGCAGGATGTGGCGGACGCATGGGGCGCGCGATTGCGCACGCCGCCCTCCAGGATCATGGGGTGGAGATTGCGGGCGCTTTTGAAGCGGCCGGCCATGCCTTGCTCAACATGGACTACGGCCTCGCCGTCGGCCATCACGCGCCATTGGGTGTCACGGTCGTGAGCGACGCGCGGCAGGCGATCGGGCAAGGGGACGTGCTCGTTGAGTTCACCGCTCCGGAGCCGACCCTGGTCCACATGGATTTGGCCAAGGCGCTGCGCAAACCCATGGTGATCGGCACGACCGGCCTCTCCGAGGCGCAGGTAGCGGCCCTGCAAGTCGCCGCGCGGACGATCCCGATTGTCTTTAGCCCCAACATGAGCCTGGGGGTCAACTTGCTCTTTGAGCTCTCGCAGCTGGCCGCGCAGCGCCTGGGCCTGGCGTATGACGTGGAGGTCGTCGAAGCGCACCACCGGCAGAAAAAGGATGCGCCGAGCGGTACGGCGAAGCGGCTGGCCGAAGGATTGGCCGCGGCGCGCAAGAAGCCGGTGACGACCATCCCCGTGCATGCGGTGCGGGCCGGCGACATCGTCGGCGACCACACCGTTATTCTGGCCGGCCCGGCCGAGCGGCTGGAGTTGACCCACCGTGCCCACAGCCGTGAAGTCTTTGCGCGCGGGGCGATCAAAGCCGCCCAGTTCGCCGCCACCCAGAAACCCGGCTTGTATGACATGTCTCATGTGCTGAGGGCAAACGCATGAGTCAGGTGTTCATTAGCTCAATTGTTCAATGGCTCAATAGTTCCGAGCTTTCCAAGCGGTCGGAACCATTGAGCTATTGAACAAATGAACGCAGTTCAAAGCGGAGTCGACGTCACTACGCCCATGACGAACGCCTACGAAAAAGCGGAACGGCTCAGGCAATTGCCGCCCTATCTCTTCGTTGAGATCGACAAGGCGAAACGGAAGCTGCTGGCGGAGGGCCAGGACGTCATTGACCTGGGCGTCGGCGATCCGGATTTGCCCACGCCGCCGCACATCGTCGCAGCACTCAAGCAGGCCGTCGACGATCCGGCCAATCACCGCTACAGCTTCACCGAGGGCATCAAGGAGCTGCGGGAGGCCATCGCCCGATGGTACGACCGCCGTTTCGGGGTCGCGCTTGACCCGAACACCGAGGTGCTGCCGCTGCTGGGCTCCAAAGAGGGCCTCGCCCATTTTCCGCTGGCGGTCTGCAATCCAGGCGATGCGGCGCTGGTGCCGCAGCCTGCCTATCCGCCGTATCGCAGCGGCGCGCTCTTCGCCGGCGCGGAGGTCGTCCCGCTGCCGCTGCTGGAGGAGAACGGCTTTTTTCCGGATCTGGGCGCCGTCAGCCAGAAGGCGGCGAGGCGGGCGAAGGTGATGTTCTTGAACTACCCCAACAACCCTACCGCCGCGGTAGCGCAGACGCAGCAGCTTCAGGAGGCGCTCGATTTCGCCAAGGAGTTCGGCTGCGCGGTCGCCTATGACAACACCTATTCCGAGGTGGCGTATGAAGGTTACAAGCCGGTCAGCTTCCTGCAGCTGCCGGAGGCGAAGTCGCTTGGCGTGGAGTTTCACAGCCTCTCCAAAACCTACAACATGACCGGCTGGCGCATCGGCTGGGCCTGCGGCAACGCCGTGCTGATCGCGGCCCTCAATCAGTTGAAGTCGAACGTGGATTCCGGCATTTTCCAGCCGGTGCAGTACGCCGGCATCGCGGCGCTGGAGGGCGACCAGGCTCCGCTGGAACAGGCGCTCCGCACGTATCAGCAGCGGCGCGACCTGTTCGTCGAAGGGCTGACCAAGGCCGGCTGGCAGGTGGCCGCGCCGAAAGCCAGTCTCTACATCTGGACGCGCGTGCCCACGAAGGAGCCGTCGATCGCCTTCGCCACCCGCGTGCTGCAGCAGGCGCGCGTCGTGATCGCGCCCGGGGTCGGCTTCGGCCCCTCCGGGGAAGGGTACGTGCGCCTCTCGCTGACCGTCCCCACCGAGCGCATCCAAGAAGCCATCAACCGCCTCTCGAAAAGCTTATAGAACGGCTATGGTCTTGTCCTGGGCTCAGGGTTCGGGGCTCGGGGCAAGTACCCAGAACCCCCAGCCCAGAACCCACAGCCCAAGGGGATGAGTCGAGCGTTTATCGGTGTCGGCTCCAATGAGGGCGACCGTCTTGCCTGCATCTCCACGGCTGTGAAAGCGCTCGGCCAGACCGAGGGCATCCGAGTCGTGCAGATGGCGACGATCATCGAGACGGAGCCCGTGGGAGGCCCACCGCAGGGGCCCTACCTGAATACCGTCGTGGAGATCAGCACGACGCTGGATCCCCAGGCGCTGTTGGCTGCGCTGCAGCACATCGAGAAGGCGCTGGGGCGCGTTCCATCGAAAGAGCGCTGGGCCCCGCGGCCCATCGACCTCGACATCCTCTTGTTCGACGAGCGCATCCTGAACACACCCCAGCTGCAGATCCCGCACCCCCGCCTGCACGAGCGCCGCTTCGTCCTTGAGCCGCTGGCGCAGTTGGCGCCCGATGTCGTCCATCCTGTGCTTCGACGCACGGTGGCCGACCTATTCTCACAGGCGTTCAATGGCTCAGTTGCTCAATAGTTCAATTGTTCCGCTCTTTCCAGTCTGTCGGAACCATTGAACATGTTTCAGATCATCCGATCCGCGAGGCGCATGGCGGCCACGGCCGAGCGGCTGAGGCTGCGGCGCAAGCGCATCGGCTTCGTGCCGACGATGGGTGCCTTGCATGAGGGGCACTGCTCGCTCATCCGCGCAGCCCGCGCCAAGAACGACGTCGTCATCGCCAGCCTCTTCGTCAACCCGCTACAGTTCGGGCCGCATGAGGATTTCCGCCGCTACCCGCGCCCCTTCCGCAAGGACGCGCAGATGGCCCGCGCCGCCGGCGCGGATGTGCTCTTCGCGCCCTCGGCCAAGGAGCTCTATCCGGAGGGGTTTCAGACCAGCGTGGAGGTGGAGAAGCTGGGGCGGCGGTGGGAGGGCGCCTCGCGGCCCGGCCATTTTCGCGGCGTGGCGACCGTGGTCGCTCTGCTCTTTGAGATCACCCGCCCGACGTGCGCCTACTTCGGGCAGAAGGATTACCAGCAAGCCCTGGTTATCCAGCGGCTGATTGCCGATCTGCATCTGCCCATCAAGATGGCGATCCTGCCGACGGTGCGGGAGCCGGACGGCCTGGCAATGAGCTCGCGCAACGCGTACCTGACGGCCGACCAGCGTCGGCAGGCGACGGTGTTGTTCGAGGTCTTGCGGTGGGCGCAAGCAGAAATCCGCAGCGGCCAGCGGCAGGCCGCGCCGCTGATCGAGGGCATGCGGCGGCGCCTTAGCGAGGCACCCGCTGCGCGCATCGACTATGTGGCCATTGTGGAGCCGCGCCACCTCGAGCCGGTCTGGCGGCTGCGGGGGCGGGTGGCCCTGCTGCTGGCCGTCTGGATTGGCGCAACGCGCTTGATTGACAATCTTCTCGTCGACGTGCGATAATGCGTCGTCGGAGAACTGATGCTGCGGACAATTTGCAGATCGAAAATCCATCGGGCCACGGTGACGGCGGCCAACGTCGATTACCCCGGCAGTATTACGCTCGACGGGGAGTTGATGAAGGCGGCCGGCCTCGCCCCCTATGAGCAGGTCCATGTGGTCGACGTGGCTAACGGCGCGCGGCTGGTGACGTACTGCATCGAGGGGGCCTCCGGCTCCGGCACCGTCGGGATCAACGGCGCGGCCGCGCGGCTGGTCTCCAGCGGTGATAAAATCATCATCATCTCCTACGCCCACGTGACGCCCGAGGAGCTGGAGACGTTCAGCCCGAAGGTCGTCCTGGTCGATGCGCGCAATCGCATCCAGCAGGTGGTCACCGAGTCGTGCCGTCTCACCGAGGACAGCGAGGTTGATCTTCCGTATCGATCTTCCTGATGATCCGTGTCGGCCTCATCGGCTGCGGCACCATCGGGTCGCAGCTGGCCCTGGCTCTCCAGCGCTCCTTCGCGCATGCCGCGCGCCTGGCAGCCCTCCACGATGCTGATCGCGCCCGCGCCACCGCCCTGCAGCGCCGCCTGCACCCTCGCCCGCCCATCGTCTCCTTGCCGGACGTCATCCGCCGAAGCGACCTGGTGCTTGAAGCCGCTTCGGTCGCCGCGGTTCCTGAAGTCATCGGGCGGTCGCTGCGCGCCAACCGGGACGTGCTGGTCATGAGCGTCGGGGGGCTGCTGACGAATGCGGCGTGGCGGCGGCTACTGCGCCGCTCCCGCGCGCGCCTCTACATCCCCAGCGGAGCGCTGGCAGGCCTGGATGGCATCAAGGCCATGGCGCTCGGCAGGCTGGCCTCAGCGCAGCTGACGACGCGCAAACCTCCCAGGGCCCTGCGCGACGCGCCGTATGTCAGAGCCAAACGGCTGCGTCTTGAGCGCCTCACGCGGCCTGCCGTGATCTTTCAGGGCACGCCGCGCCAGGTCGTGAAGGCCTTTCCCCAGAATACCAACGTGGCGGCGGCGCTGTCGCTAGCCAGCGGCCTGCCCAATCGGCGCATCCGTGTGCGTGTCGTCGCCGACCCCGCGCTGCGCCGCAATCAGCATGAGGTGGAGGTGACGGGAGACTGCGGCCGCATCCAGTGCCGGATTGAAAGCCGGCCGAGTGCGAATCCCAAGACGAGCGAGCTGGCGGTGCGGTCGGCGGTGGCCACGCTGCATCGAATTTTTGATAACGTCTCCATAGGGACGTAATGTGTTCAATAGTTCATTGGCTCAGTAGTTCAATGGTTCCGATGAACTAGTGGTTTCGCCGTCACAACCCGGTGTGGCGGCGTCGTGATGATCCCATAGAGGCAGGGAGGGGGTGACGTCAAGTGGCAGAGAAGGTGGCAAAGGTGGGCATCAGAAAGCAGCCTGGCTATCTGTACTTCGTCGACCGGCAAGGCGACATCTCGCGGGCCAGGATGGCCCGTGGAGGTCAGCGCCGCAGCCGCAGCCGCAGCCGAAGCCGACGTCGGCGGTAATCCGCGTGTCGTGACAAGCGCCCCCGCCATGCGAGCGATACGCATGGTGGGGGTTCTTGTTCGCCGTTATAATACAGAGTATGTCGTCTGATTCCATCGTCCCACCACCTGCCGGCCAGCCTATGGCTGGCCTGCCCCATGCAGCAGATGGATGCTAGCGTGGTGTTTGAAGAATGATCACCAATCAACCTGACCCTCACGGGCAGGCGGCCGGCGTGACGCCGGCCCCGGCAGGTGGTGGGATCGTCATCCGCGGGGCCCGCGAGCACAACCTCAAGTCCATCGACCTGATCCTGCCGCGCAACCGGCTGATCGTCATCACCGGCCTGTCGGGATCGGGCAAGTCCACGCTGGCGTTCGACACCCTCTACGCCGAGGGCCAGCGCCGCTACGTGGAGAGTCTCTCCGCCTACGCCCGGCAGTTCCTCGAGCGGCTGGAGAAACCCGACGTGGACGCCATCGAGGGGTTGTCGCCGGCGATTGCCATCGAGCAGCGCGCCGCCGGCCACAACCCGCGCTCAACGGTCGCCACGCAGACGGAGCTCTACGACTACCTGCGCGTGCTCTTCGCGCGCGCCGGCCTCCCCCATTGTCCCACCTGCCGGGTGCCGATTTGCAGCCAGTCCGCCCAGGAGATCGTCGCCCACGTGCTGGCCCGTCCCGCAGGCGCGGCGCTGGCCATTCTCGCCCCGCTCGTGCGGGGCCGAAAAGGGGAATACCAGGACGTTTTCAAGGAGATCAAGCGGCAGGGCTTCATCCGGGCGAGGGTCGACGGGATCATCCGCGATCTTGATGAGCCCATTCCCCTGGACAAAAAGCGCGCCCACACGATTGAAGTGGTGGTCGACCGGCTAACGCTTGAGCCTCCTGCCCGCGCCGAACGCAGTGAGGCAGGCGGGGAGGCGAAATCGCGGCTGACGGAATCCATCGAAACGGCCTTGAAAGTCGGCAAGGGGATTGTAGTCATTAGCACCGATGTTCAGGGTTCAGGGTTGGGGGCTGGGGGCAAGCGGCGACGGAGGTTAAATGCCCCGAACCCCGAACCCCTAACCCCGAACGACTTAGTCTTTAGCGAGCTCTACGCGTGCGCGACGTGCGGCTTCGGCTTGGAGGAGATCTCTCCCCGCATCTTTTCCTTCAACTCGCCCTACGGGGCGTGCGCCACATGCGATGGGTTGGGCACGCGGCTGGAGATCGACCCTGAGCTGGTCGTGCCGGATGCCGGCAAGTCGCTGCGGGAGGGCGCCATCGAGCCATGGAAGCGCAGCGGCATGCATCTGATCATGTATTACAACCGGCTGCTGCGCGAGGCGGCCCGGTTTTACGGCTTCAGCCTGGAGGTCCCCTTCCGCAGCTTAAGCCGCAAGCACCAGAAGATCCTCCTCGAAGGCTCAAGCGACGACATCTGGGGCGGGGTCTTCGAAGGCGTGGTGCCGAATCTGGAGCGGCGCTTCCGGCAGACGGAGTCCGACTACGTCAAGGAAGAGATCGCCAAGTACATGAGCGTGCTGCCGTGCCCGGCCTGCCGCGGCGCGCGGTTGAAGCCCCAGAGCCTTTCGGTGCTCATCGACGGGCGGTCGATCGCCGAGGCGGCGAAGCTGTCGGTGACGGCGGCCCAGGAGTGGCTCTCCGATCTTCGGTGGGAGGCGCGCCAGGAGGTCGTGGCCAAGCCGCTGGTCAAGGAGATCGCGAAGCGGCTGCAGTTTCTGCTGGATGTGGGATTGGGCTACTTGACGCTGGATCGCAGCGCGGCCAGCCTCTCAGGGGGCGAAGCGCAGCGCATCCGCCTGGCCACCCAGGTCGGCTCCGGCCTGGTCGGAGTGCTCTACATCTTGGATGAGCCGTCCATCGGCCTCCACCAGCGGGATAACGAGAAGCTGTTGAACACGCTGGAGCGGCTGCGCGATCTGGGCAACACGCTGATCGTGGTCGAGCACGATGAGGCCACGATCCGCCGGGCGGATCATCTCGTCGATCTGGGGCCCGGCGCCGGCAAGCACGGCGGCGAGATCGTCGTCAGCGGCACGCTGCAGGACGTGCTCGGCTGCGCGCGCAGCCTCACCGGGCAGTTCCTCAATGGCGCGCGCTGCATCCCGCTGCCGCAGGCGCGCCGTCCCTGGCGCAACCGTCCAGCACTCCTCGTCAAGGGGGCGGCGGAGCATAACCTCAAGCGCATCGACGTGGCCTTTCCGCTGGGCTGTTTCATCGGGGTGACCGGGGTGTCTGGCTCCGGCAAGTCCACGCTGATCGATGAGATCTTCTACCGCGCCCTGGCGCGGCGGCTCTACGCCTCGCGCGAGCGGCCGGGCCGGCACGAGGCCATCACCGGCGTCGAGCAGATCGACAAGGTGATTGTCATCGACCAGTCGCCGATCGGTCGCACGCCGCGCTCCAACCCCGCCACCTACACCGATGCCTTCGGGCCGATCCGCGAGCTGTTCAGCCACACCCCCGCCGCCAAGCTGCGGGGGTTTGGTCCCGGCCGCTTCAGCTTCAACGTGAAGGGCGGCCGGTGCGAGGCCTGCCAGGGCGACGGGATCAAGCGGATCGAGATGCACTTTCTCTCCGATGTCTACGTCCGCTGCGAAGTGTGCAAGGGCCGCCGCTTCAACGAGCAAACCCTGGACGTCACCTACAAGGCCCACTCCATCGCCGAGGTGCTGGCGATGACGGTGGATGACGCGCTGGAGCTCTTCGAAGCGGTGCCGCCCATCGCGCAAAAGCTGCGCACCATCCAGGCGGTCGGCCTAGGCTACATCGAGCTGGGACAATCGGCCACCACGCTCTCAGGCGGGGAGGCGCAGCGCATCAAGCTGGCCAAGGAGCTCTCCCGCCGAGCCACCGGCCGCACGCTCTATCTGCTCGATGAGCCGACCACCGGCCTGCACTTCGCCGACATCGAGAAGCTGCTGGGGGTCTTGCATCAGCTGGTTGAGCACGGCAATACCGTCGTCGTCATCGAGCACAACCTGGATGTGGTCAAGACGGCGGATTACCTCATCGACCTCGGCCCGGAGGGCGGCGAGGCGGGCGGACGGCTGGTGGCGTGCGGCACGCCGGAAGAGGTAGCGGCCGAGCCGCGCTCGTGGACCGGGAAATTCCTTCGGCCGCTGCTGAAGGGGCCGCGCGGCACCTTCCGCGTGCAGCTCGACAACGGCGACGGCCGAGGCAACGGCTCGGCGAGGCGCGGAACAATGGATCGCTCGGTTAGCCCATGATCCGCGGCGGGTGGCAGCACAGCGGCGCGCTGGTCGGGCTGCTGGCGCTGAGCGCACCGGCGGCCTCCTTCGGTGCGACGATCGAGCAGGTCAGCGGCTATGCCGCGGTGCAGCGGGCGTTTCTGCGCGAAGAGTTCCAGCAGGCGGTCGGCCTGGCCCAGTCCTTCATTCTCAACAACCCGGCGGAGCCGGACGTACCGCGGGTATGGTTGTGGCTGGTGCTCAGCCTCGACAAGCTGCAGCAGCCGAGCGAGGCGCTGCGGGAGCTCAACCGGCTGAAGAATCGCCTCGCACCCGGCGATCCGCTGTGGCCGGAGGCGTTGTACTGGGAGGGAGACATCAGCCGGCGCGCGCTGCAGGTCATCCGCGCCCGGATGGCGTTTCAGCGGGTGTTGGAGCGCTATCCCGACTCCAGCTGGGCGCTGCAGGCCCGGTTGGGCATCGGATTGGTCGATCTGCATCAGCAGGCGTTCGAGGCTGCCATCGCCAGCTTCCGCCACGTCGCGCTGCAGCAGCCCGACTCCCCGGCGGCAAAGGATGCCAGGCGGTTTGAAGGGATCTGCCAGCTTCAGTTGAAGCGCTTTCCGGAGGCGGAAGCTATCTTTCATCCGCTGCTGGAACAGATGAAGGATCCGGTGAACGTCGCCCAGACGGCGTTCTATCTGGGGGAGGCGCTCAGCGGGCAAGGGAAGTTCGCCGACGCCATGCCCATCTATGAGCGGGCCGCCGAGATCACAGAGGCGCCGCAATGGAGCCGGCCGGCGCAGTTCGGCCTGGGATGGGCCTATTATCGGCTGGGACGATGCGAAGAGAGCGTGAAGGTCTTCGAGCGGTTTCTGCGCGGTACGACGACCGATTACCAGACGGAGGCGTGGTTCGCCCAGGGCAGCTGCCTGACGAAACTAGGACGCGACGATGAAGCGCTCTCCTCCTTTGAACGCATCCTTTCCCGCAGCCCGAACCACCCGCTGGCCGTGGAAAGCGGCGTGATCATCGCCGACGCGTACCGCCGGCAGGGACGCTCGGCCATGGCCGACGAGCTGCTGCACCGGCTGCTGGAGCGCCGGCCCGAGCCGGGCATCCGCGCCCAGGTGCAGCTGCGGCTGGCGTCGATCGCGCTGGAGAACGGCAATGCCGCCCAGGCGCGCACGCTCTACCAGATGGCGCGCGAGGCACCCGATGCCGCCACCCAGCAGGCGGCCGTCAGCGGGCTCGGCGATGTGCAGCTCTTTTTGGGCGACGTGTCCGGCGCGCGGCAGGCGTATGAAGAGGTGGCGCGGCGGATGGCGGGCTCGGCCCTGGCGCACTACGCGGCGTATCAACTCGGCCGCATCGCCATGCAGGCGCGCCAGTTTGAGGACGCGGCGGCCATCTTCGAGCGGCTGGCGGTCTCCGCGGAAGATGAGATCGCTGATGATGCGCGCTTTGCAGGGGCGCTGACCGCGCTGAGCCAGAGCGATGAAGCCGGCGCGCTGGCCATCTTGGAGTCGGTGCGCCGCAAGCAGCCGGGCCGCGTCGCCGCAGCACGGGCCGCCTATTATCTGGCGCTGATCGCGTTGAACAGCGGCGATGACGCCGAGGCCAAGGCGCTCTGCCAGGACACGATCGCCAAGGCCCCGCTGACCGAGGAAGCGATCGACGCGCGGCTGCTGACGGCTGATCTCATCGCGCGGCAGGACTCCGTGGCGGATGCCGTGCGGTGGCTGCAGCGGGCGTACGTTGCCGCCAAGCTGCCGCGGCGCCACCGGGCGAAATTGGCCAAGCGGCTCGGTGATTTGGCGCGGGGACAGCGAGCGTACGCCGAGGCGATGTTGTGGTACGATGAAGCGGCCGAGTTGCTGCCGAGCCTGCGCGGCGAGTCCATCTACCAGATCGCGGCGTGCTATGAAGAGGCCGGCGACGCCGAACTGGCGATGGCGTGGTACCGGCAGGTGCAGCAGGAGCCGTGGCGCATTCGTGGGCAGATGGCGCTGGCGAAGCTGCTGGAGCGCGGAGCGCGGTTTGCGGAGGCGGAGCGCATCTATCAGCAGTTGGCGCGCGAATCCATTCCGGAGGCCGCCGTCGCCGCGGAGCGATTGGCAGCGGTGCGCGAGCTCAAGCAAGAAAAGAAGCGTCAATGAGTAGAGGAGGCGTCGGGCATGATTACTGAAATAGGGATCGTCGCTGGAGAGATCTGGCACTACTTGGATGAGCACGGGACCGCGCTCTTTTCGCAGGTGACTCGCGGCATCGAGCGCCAGAAAGAGCTGGCGCTGATGAGTCTCGGCTGGCTGGCGCGCGAAGGGCACGTTGTTGTGCAGCAGGACGGGCAGGACTTTCGGGTGGAGCTTCGCCGCTAAAAAACGGCTCAGGGCTGAGGGCTCAGGGCTCTGGGTAATTGCCCACAGCCCCCAGCCCAGAACCCAGAACCAACTGATGGTATGAAAAGGGCTTCTTCAAGAGTAATCGTTGTGCTTGTTACATGTCCGACGGCGGCCGTCGCGCGGCGGCTCGCACGGCATCTCGTGACCAGCCGCCTGGCGGCCTGTGTCAATATCGTCCCGGGACTCGAATCGCTCTTCTGGTGGCAGGGCAAGCTCGACCGCTGCCGGGAAGCGCTGCTGCTCATTAAAACGACCTCGGGCGGGTTTGAGCGCCTGCGCCGCGACATCCGTCGCCATCATCCGTACGAATCCCCGGAAATCATCGCCCTCCCTGTCAGGCAAGGAGACCCCGCCTACTTGCAGTGGGTCCGCGCTAACTCCCTCCAGGGCCATTAATAATAATAGAGGTAGTCGCTTGACAGCAGGAAGGAAGGTTAGGCATACTTCTTAATGTAATCGCATAAGGCTAGTTAAAGATTAGATTTGTGTTGTAGACTGGCGAAACGGCAAACCCTCCCCGCCAAAGTACGGTGGCGGGGATCCGTCGAAGCAGTGTGGCGGGCGCGCGAGCGGGGGACGCAAAGCTACGGGTCTCACGAGATCGCCGAGCTGCCGACCAGGACGCCGATCACGGAGAGACCGCCGAGCTACCGAACCAGTGGTTCGGTTTTTTTATTATGAGGTGCAACACAGGATGCGCCGGCAGATGCGACGTTTCGAGAATGAGCAGGGCGCCGTGCTCGTCGTGGTGACGGCGGCGGCTCTGGTCTGCTCAGCGCTGGCATACGGCGCGCTCTATTTGACCGTCGCGAAGACGCGGCGCGCCCACGCCCTGAAGGAGCGCGCCCAAGTGCGCTATGCCGCTGAGGCGGCCATGGTCTGGGCGATGCAGCAACTCTGGAACGATCCGGCGTGGTCGGCGCCAGGTGGCATTGACCTGATCGCCACGCTGTCTATTCCAGCCATTCCAGGCATCAGCGAATTGACGGTCAGGTATGCGGGGTGCGCCGCCCCTCCATGTCCGCCTGGGACGTTGACGGTCGTCGCGAGAAACTAAACTATAAATGAACGGGCGCGGGATGACCCTGACGGAAGTCATGGCGGTCACGCTCATCTTGGGAATCATGGCCACCAGCGTGACGCTCATACACTTGAAAGCGGCAGAAGTCGGCAAGCGGCGCGCGGCACGTGATGTGCTCGAGGCCATTTACGCGGGAGAGCGAGTGTACACGACGTTGAACAAGGTGTACTGCACGCCGAATCCGAGCACGCCCCCGCCGCCGGCGGACTGTACGTGGAGCGATATCTACGTGGACGATCCCTCTAACGTGATTCAGAACGTGGCCTTCACGGTCGAAGTCCGCGGTGGAGGGACGGAATTTGATGCCACAGCCACCCGCACTCGGGGACGATGCCAGAATCGGACGCTGACACTCGACGAAACCCGGACGGAGTCCGGCGATTGGCCGGCCAACGGACAATGTTGATGCCGCGCGACCAGCGAGGGATGACGTTCATCGAGCTCATGGTCGCTTCGGTCATTTCGGCGGCGGTGGCCGGCGGGACGCTCGCCACCATGATCACGGCGGCGCGCCTCTCCACAGGCAAAGTGAGCCCCGATGTGGGTGAAGCGGTGGCCTTGGGACAGGAGACCATCGAACGGCCCCGCAACCACGTGGCGGCGGATGATCTGGGATGGTTTGCTTCCCGGACGGGGAGCTGGCAGGACGACGATGTCGCCTTGCCGCCCCCCACGAGCAGCGAATCCATTCTGCAACCACCCGGCGCGGAGCGCCGCCGCTGCATCACGCCGGTTGACGACGATCTCGACGGGAGGACCGATTACTACAAGGTCCAAGTGGTTGTCTGCTGGGACGGCACCACCGCCTGTCCTGGCGTAGGGACGGCATGCTCATGACCGCCCATGCCGAGCGGGGATTCACCCTGACCGAAGTGCTCCTGGCCTCGGTGGTAGCCATGGCGGCCGTCGGGGCCGTTAACGCCCTGATGTATACCACCGTCCGCGTCGAACACGATATCCGCAGGCGTTCGGAAGTCACCCAGGAGACCGCCGCGGCGCTGGCGATCGTGCACATTGCGAAACGCATTGAAGCCGCCGATCGGATCAAGATCCTGCCGCCACCACGTGGTGTCCAGCTGCGAATTCCCCCTGAGGATTTCACGCAACTCGACGCCCCGGCGGCCTACCACTGGGAACGATATGCGCGGGACGCGGCCAGCGGTGAGTTGCAGTATTTTCCGGATGGCGGATGTAACAACGCGCAAGTACTGGCCCGCGAGATCACGAGCGCCTCCTTCGTGTTTCGGGATGAGGGGCTGCCGGCTCCCGGTGGACCCTGTTTTTCGGCGGGGGATGACTGCAACCTGGTGGAATACGCGATTGAATGGGATAACGGCTTGGCAGGGGCGGATCACAAAACCCACGCATTCCGCACGGAGATCGCCTCCCGCCTCGTGGCGGAGAGCAATGTGGATTCCAGGCTTCGCGACTCCGGGAATCAGTTATCCGCCACGTCACTCGAGCCGCCCGATGTGAGTGGGTGTTAAGAGCGCTTTTCATAACCTCCCGCGGCCGCGCTGGGCCTAGCTGCGAGTCGCGCCAGGAACGAGGAGGAAGACGTACTGATGGGAAGAAGTACGGCGACGACGAGTGACGCCGCGCGGCGACGCATTTCAGCTCAGCCCATCGTCAGCCAATGGGTTGCGGCGGCCGGACCCCGCGGCCGGCGTTGCTCCTCCTTGGCGTACTGCTGCGAGTACGCCGGCGTCGTCGCGCCTTGGCCTCGGGGCCGGGCGCTCGCAACGCGGCTCGCGCGAGGT
>JACQRD010000011.1 GCA_016206675.1 Candidatus Omnitrophota bacterium | reverse complement strand
CCGCATCGCCCATTACTTCGGCTTGACCGATGACCTGCCCGCCATCCTGCGCTCGATTGACGTGGACGCGCAGATTCACGACGCCATCGGGCGCCACCGCGGCCTGCGCGTGCTGCACCAGGACGGCTGGGAGACCCTGGCCTCCTTTATCTGCGCGTCCTTTAACAACATCCGCCGCATCGAGGGCATGATCGAGCGGCTCTGCCAGGCGTACGGCCGGCCAGTGGCACTCAATGGCTTGCGGGGGTTCGCGTTTCCAGCGCCTGAGGCCATCGCGGCCGCGTCGCAGCGCAGCCTGCGCGCGCTGGGCCTGGGTTACCGCGCGCCGTACCTGAAGGCCACCGCCCGCCTGGTGGCCGAGGGCCGGCTGCCGATCGAGCAGCTACAGCAGGTGGAGTACGCGCGGGTCAGGGCCGCCCTCTTAGGCTGCGACGGTGTGGGGGAAAAAATCGCGGACTGTGTCGCGCTGTTCGGCTTCGAGAAGCACGAGGCGTTTCCGGTGGACGTGTGGATGGCGCGCGCGATGCGCTACTACTTCCGCCGGCGCAAGATGACCCCGAAGCGCGTGCAGGCCTTCGCCCACGCGCACTTCGGCGCGTACGCGGGCTACGCCCAGCAGTATTTGTATCAGTACGTGAGGCACCTGCCCAGGACGCCTAGCGGATAGCTAAACGCTAGGCGTGGCTTTGCGAAGGAAGCTTGTGGACGGTTTTCTTGAGGACCGTGCCGGCGGCGTCCATCTCGTAGACGATGGGGGCACCGGTCGCGAGTTCGAGGTTCAGCACTTGGTCTGTGGTCAGGCGATCCAGCTCCATCACAATCGAGCGCAGGCTGTTGCCGTGCGCGGCGACCAGGATCGTTTTCCCCGCCTTGACCAGCGGCAGGATCTTAGCCTGAAAGTAGGGCAGGGTGCGCGCCGCGGTGTCCTTGAGGCTCTCGCTCATCCCGTCAGGATTCTGCGCCGTCTTGTCCTTCGGGGGTGCGATGTCGTAGCTGCGCCGCCAGAGCTTCACCTGCTCGTCGCCGTACTTCTTCGCGGTCTGCGCCTTGTTCAGCCCCTGCAACGCCCCGTAATGCCGTTCGTTCAGCGCCTGGTCTTTCTCGACGGGCACGTGAGGCTGCCCGATCGCGTCCAAAACGATCGTCAGCGTTTCCTGCGCGCGCGCGAGCACCGACGTAAAGGCGCGGTCAAACGTCAAGCCGCGGATGAATTCCGCCCCGCCCCGCGCTTCCTCGCGCCCTTTGTCCGTGAGCGGGACGTCAATCCATCCGGTGAAACGATTTTCCAAATTCCATTGCGATTGGCCGTGCCGAATGAGCACCAGCGTTCCCATCAGCGTCCTTTCTTAATCCGACTAGCGTATAGCGTGGAGCGTTTAGCGGATAGGAATGCTCGAAAAGTTTTCTCTACGCTATCCGCTCTACGCTAAACGTAAGTTCTGTACGATAAAAATGTGCGCGATTGCTTGACAATGATTATCAGGGATGATAAGAATTATATCAACGATGATGACACACGTGATGTGTAGTCGGTCCTTGCAGGCGTGCGCGATCCGCGGTGGATCAGCGCGGGCGCTGTGACGACCGAGGCGTCACCGTTGCCACAACTCACTGGACGAGTGAAGGGACTCGCAGGATGGGGGTCCCTTTTTCTTTGTGCGGACACGGAGCCGGCATGAAGTTTCGCGTGGGGCTGACCTACAACGTGAAAAGCGAATTCGTGCTCAGGCCCGAAGACCCGCCGGACCTCAACGCGGAATTCGATAACGAGGAAACCGTCAACGCCATCGAGCGGGCGCTGGAGGCCGGCGGCCATGAGGTGATTCGCCTCGGCAACGCCCGGCACCTGCTCGGGCGCGTGGGCAAGCTCAACGTGGACATCGTCTTCAACATCGCCGAGGGCTACGACGGGCGCAACCGCGAATCGCAGGTGCCGATCCTCCTCGAGATGCTGCGCATCCCCTTCGTCGGCGCCGACGGGCTGACGCTGGGCCTGACTCTCGACAAGGTTCTCACCAAGAAGGTGTTCATGGCCGAGGGCATCCCCACCCCGCACCATGCCGAAGTGCGCGATGCGGACAAGCTCTGGGAGTTCGACCTCACGTACCCGCTCATCGTGAAGCTGCGGTATGAGGGCTCAAGCAAGGGGCTCACGGACAGCTCGCTGGTGAACACGCCGGCGGAGCTGCGCCGCCAGGTGACCCATCTGGCCGAGGCCTACCGGGGTGCCGCGATCTTCATCGAGGAGTTCATCGAGGGCTCCGAGTTCACGGTCGGCATCATTGGCAACGAGTCGCCCGACGTGCTGCCGACCGCGCAGGTGACCCTCGACGGCCTCACGGACCTGGGCCGGAAGTTTTACACCTTCGCGTACCTGCGCCGGGGCGCGGATTACCTCATTCCGGCGCCGATTCCCGACAAGCTCTCCAAGCAGCTCCAGGACTTGGCCCTGCGCGCGTATCAGGCCGTGGAGTGCCGCGATTTCGGCCGAGTGGATTTCCGGGTGGATCGCAAGGGCAAGCCGTACGTGCTGGAAATCAACCCGCTGCCGTCGCTCTCCACCGAGGATGTGTTCAACCTGGTCGCCAAGGCGCGCGGCGCGACGTACGACCAGATCATCAATCAGATCCTTGAGGCGGGGCTGGTGCGCAACGGACTGAAGGCGCCCACAGAGGCAGGCACCCTATCAGCGCGATCGCGTTGACGTACAACGTCACGCGGGACGTCCATGACCTGCCCGCCGAAGCCTTGGCGAAGGCGGGGCGGGACGGGGTCCCCTGTGACCGCGAGTCGGAGTTTGACACCCCGGCGACCATTGAGCAGATCGCGGACGCCCTGCGCGCGGCCGGCCACACCGTGCACCTGGTGGAAGCCGCGGCCGAGTGGCCCCGCTGGTTTCTCACGCACGAAGTGGACCTGGTCTTCAACATCGCCGAGGGGCTGCACGGCGAGCACCGCGAATCGCAGGTCCCGGCGGTCCTGGAATCGCTGCATATCCCGTTTACCGGCTCCGGCAGCGTCACCTTGGCGCTCGCGCTCGACAAGACCAAGACCAAGCTCATCCTGGAAGCCGAGGGCATCTCCACGCCGCGCTGGCAGCTCTTCCCGACGCCGGCGACCCCGCTGCGCCGAGCGCTGCAGTTTCCCCTCATCGTCAAGCCGAACCGCGAGGGCTCGGCCAAGGGGATCTGGCGCGACAGCGTCGTCCACGATGAGGCGTCGCTGCGCCGGCGGGTGGCTGCGGTCATCGAGCGCTACCACCAGGAGGTGCTGGTCGAAGAGTTCATTGACGGGACCGAGTTGACCGTGGGCGTGCTGGGTGGAGAGGCGCTGCCGGTGCTGGAGATTGATTTCGCCTCCTGCCGCGACTCCGGCGAGTTCTTCTATTCCTGGCGGATGAAGGAGTTCCAGGGCAACACGGCCTTAGGCCTGGCCCCGGAGCTGCACTGCCCGGCCCGCCTGGACGAGGTGACCACCCGCCGGGTGCAGGAGCTGACCCTGCGCGCGCACCGCGCGCTGGGCTGCCGGGACTTGTCGCGCACCGACGTGCGCCTGCGCGCCGACGGCAGCCCGTTCGTCCTGGAGGTGAACCCCTTGCCGGGCTTAAGCCCCACCGACAGCAACTTCCCGGTGATGGCGGCGGCGGCCGGCCTCTCCCATGCCTCGCTCATCCAGCGCATCGTGGCGTTGGCCGCGGCGCGCGACCATCGGAACCGTTTCTCCCGTCCCTCCGGCCTGCAGCCGGAGGCGGCCAATGCGCCGGCGGCCGCAACGCCGCTGCGCAACGGGAGAGCCAGCTTCGAGCCGCGCGGCTCGCAGGACTAGGGAGGGAACAACGTGAACCAAGCCGAGTGGTACCGCCGGATCCCGTTGTGGCAGGACGTGCCGCTGGAGGAGTGGGAAACCTACCGGTGGCAGATGTCCAACCGCATTCAGGACGTGGACAAGCTGCGGCAGGTCCTCAAGCTCACGCCCTCCGAAGAGCGGGCGGTGAGTCGCAAGTCCGGCCGCTTCATCATGGGCATCCCGCCGTACTGGGCCGCGCTGATGGACCCGGACGACGCGGCCTGCCCGATCCGCCGCCAGGCGGTGCCGGTCGAAGACGAGTACAAGCTCAGCCCGAACGACATGATTGATCCGCTGGGGGAGGACAGCCACATGCCGGTGCCGGGGCTGGTGCACCGCTACCCGGACCGCGTGCTGCTGCTGGTCGTCGAAGTGTGCTCGATGTACTGCCGCTTCTGCACGCGCAGCCGGGTCGTGGGGACCACCGCCGGCTACAGCCGGCCGGCGAACATTGACGCCGCCGTGGACTACATCAAGGCGCACCGCAAGATCCGCGACGTCCTCATCTCCGGCGGCGACCCGCTGACTCTCTCGGATGAGCGGCTTGATGATGTGCTGGCCAAGCTGCGGGCGATTCCGCACGTGGAGTTCGTGCGCATCGGCACCCGCAATCCGGTGACCCTGCCGTACCGGGTGACGGAGGCTCTCTGCGCCGTGCTGAAAAAGCACAAGCCGTGGATCAGCCTGCACTTCAACCACCCGAAGGAGGTCACGTTGGCCTGCCGCAAGGCCTGCGGGATGCTGGCCGACAGCGGCCTGCCGCTCGGCTCCCAGACCGTGCTCATGAAGGGCATCAACGACCGCGCGGCGATCATGAAGAAGCTCTTCCACGAGCTGCTCAAGATCCGCGTGCGGCCGTCCTACATCTATCAGTGCGACCCGGTAAAGGGCACGGCCCACTTCCGCACGCCGGTCTCGGCGGGGCTGCAGATCATCGAGAAGCTGCGCGGCCACACCAGCGGCTACGCGGTGCCGACCTTCGTCGTCGATGGGCCGGGCGGCGGCGGCAAGATTCCGCTGATGCCCAACTACGTCGTCAGCGTGAAGGACGGCGTGTGGACGCTGCGCAACTTCGCCGGCAAGGTCTTCACCTACCACGAAGAGACCAGCGGCAACGGGGCTCGCACCTCAAGCGTCGAACCGTCCTACGTCCTGATCCAGTAAGGAGCCTGTCATGAACGCCTCGCGTGCCCGACGGCTGCGAGGCGTTCATCATTCCTCCATGATGCGCGCGCACGCCGTGCTCTTGGGGCTGCTGCTGGCCGCGCCGCTGGCGGGGTGCGCGCCGCCGGTGGATCGCGAAAAGCTCGCCAAGGAAGTCGTGAGCAAAGACCCCGAGTTCGGCGACGTCCTGGAAAAGCACCGCGAGCTCTCCAACCGGATGCAGACCTTCCAGCGCGAGCTGGAGCTGCGGCGCAGCACGGTGGAAAAGAACATCGCCCAGCTGCGCAAGGATCTGGCCGATACCGCCGCCTCCGTGCGGGTGAAGACCGACGAGGTCAAGCGGCGGATGGAGCCCGATCGCAGGCGGCTGGAGCTCGCCTTAAGCCTGGCCGGCGAGGAGCTGAAGGCCAAGCGCGCCCAGCGGGCCAGCCTAGGGCGGCAGATCGCCCAACTGAAGAAATCCTCCGGCGGGACGGACGGCGGCAAGCTCGATGAGCTGCTGCGCGAGGCGCAGCGGCTGGATCAGGAGCTGGCCTCCCTCAAAGGGCACATCCGGCTGCTGAAGATCAAGCTCCTCCTCATCAAGCTCTAGCGCCTTTGTGCTACAATACTTGGCTATGCGGATGGCTCCTCCGGCGCGCCTGCGCCACGGACCGCTCACCGTGTATCTTGCTCCCGTCGAGGGCTGCCTCGAACTGCTGCCGATTGCGCGGACGTTCGCCTCCGATGAGCCCCTCGTCTGGTGTGACAGCGCCCGCCAGCATCCGGTCACCGGCCGCTGGTCGATGCTGGGGGCGAAGCCGTGGCTGACGCTGACGGCGCGCAACGGCCGCGCGGAGTGCCGCACGACATCATCGACGCGCGTCTGGGCCGCGCACCCACTGGAGGCCCTGCAGCAGCTGCTGCGCCGCTACCGCGCCCCGGCGTGCGATGCGCCTCACACGCGCGCCGTCGGGCTGATGGGTGCGCTGAGCTACGAGTTGAATCGCTGGATTGAGCGGTTGCCGGCGCCCCAGCCCGGCGGCCGGATGCCGGAGATGCTCTGGTTCGGCATGCGCCAGGTGTGGCTCGTCGACCATGACGCGGCGCGCAGCTGGCTGATCAGCGTGGCCGATCCGCACGCCCCAGCAGCCCTGGCGCGGCGCGAAGCCCTCGAAGGGCTCGAGCGCATGGCCGAACGGATGCGAACGGCGGCAGGGCGGCCACAGGTCGCCGCCAGGCCAGGCCGTCCGCCCGCCCTCGCGGCGACCAGTCCCGGACGACCTCCAGCGCTTGCCGAGACAAGCACGCAGGCGGAGTTCGAAGCGATGGTGTGCCGCGCGCTGGAGCACATCCGGGCGGGCGATATTTTTCAGGCGAACGTGGCCCAGCGGTTTACTGCCCCGTGGCGGGGCTCGGCGTGGCCGCTCTACGAGGCGCTGCGCCGCATCAATCCCTCGCCGTTTGCCTGCTGGCTGCAGTCGGATCACTTCACGGTGGCGAGCGCCTCGCCGGAGCGGCTGGTGCGCGTGCAGCAGGAAGCCATCGACACGCGGCCGATCGCCGGCACGCGGCCTCGGGGAGTTGGCCCATCGGAGGAGGCGCTCAACAGCCTCGAGCTGCTGCTCAGCGAGAAGGAGCGAGCCGAGCATCTCATGCTGGTGGATTTAGCGCGCAACGATCTGGGGCGCGTCTGTCGGCCCGGCAGCGTCGGGGTCAACGAGCTCTTCACGTTGGAGGCCTATTCCCACGTGCTGCACCTCGTCTCCGACGTCGCCGGGCGGTTGCGCCGCGGCATCGGGCCGGTGGACGTCATCCGGGCGGTCTTTCCCGGCGGCACCATTACGGGCTGTCCCAAGGTGCGGTGCATGCAGATTCTGCGAGAATTGGAGCCGGTGGCCCGGGGTCTCTACACGGGCTCGCTCGGGTACATCGGGTTTGACGGCACTATGGATTTGAATATCGCGATCCGGACGGTGATCGTGGAGCAGGACCGCCTGTCGTTTCACGTCGGGGCGGGGATCGTGGCCGACTCGACGCCGGAGCGGGAGTATGCGGAAACGCTGGTCAAGGCCGCCGCGCTCATAGAAGCGCTTGGCGTCTCCACCGAGATGGCGGATGCCCCTGTGTGACCCGCCGGCCGGCCTCGTGCCGATTGAGTGGCGCACCAACGGTTGCTTTGAGACCATGCGGGCCTACCGCGGCCGCATCTTCCGCCTGGAGGATCATCTCGACCGGTTGTACGCCTCATCGGCCTTTCTCGGCACCCGCGCGCCCGCCAACCGGGCGCGATTGGCCGCCCAACTGCGGCAGGCGCTGGCGCGCTCCGGCGTGAAAGAGGCGGTGGTCCGGGTCGCCTTGATTCCGCGGCATGAGGCTCAGGCGCGGCCGCACATCGTCGTGCAGCCGGTACCGTTGCCGCCGGCTGCGGCCTATCGCCAAGGGATTCGGCTTGCGGTCGTGCCGGCCAGGAAATTTTCCGTCGGCTCCATCGATGCGAAGGCGAAATACTCCGCCCGGCTGGGCAGCGTGATGGCCGTGGCGGATGCACAGCTGCGCGGGGTGGAGGAAGCGGTGTTTCTGGATGAGACCGGCTCGGTGACCGAAAGCACCGCCAGCAACCTCGGCATCGTCAAGCGCCGCGCCATTCTCACTCCGCCGTGCTGGCTCGGGCTGCTGGCGGGTATTACGCGCGACGTCCTGCGCGAGCTCGCCGGGCAGCTGCGGCTGGGCTTCGCGGAGGTGCCGCTGACGCGTCATGACCTGTACAATGCGGAGGAGGTGTTTCTGACCAGCACGCTCAAAGAGGTGCTGCCGGTGGCTTCCATCGATGGGCGCCGCATCGGCACCGGCCGGCCCGGGCCTGTCACGCGGCAGTTGTTGCGCGCGTTTAGAGCGCTAGTACAGCAGGAGCTCCGATTATAGTCCCGTGACCTCGTTTCTCCGTGACTCCGTGACCTCGTCATACGGAGTCACGAGGTCACGAGGTCACGAGGTCACGAGCGATGGTTACTGTCAAACGTGCACTATTGAGTTGTCACGACAAGACCGGGCTGGAGGCCTTCGCGAAAGAGCTGGCAGCACTCGGCGTGGAGCTGATCGCCTCGGGCGGCACGGCGCAGGTGCTGCAGCAGGCTGGCCTGCGGGTGACGAGCGTTGAGCAGTTCGCCGGCATCACCGAACAGCTGGATGGGCGGGTGAAGACCCTGCACCCCAAGATTCATGCCGGCATCCTGGCGCGGCGCGACGATCCGGCGCATGTGACGTCCGTCGGCCCTTCCGGCTTGATTGACCTCGTCGTGGTGAACCTGTATCCGTTCGAGCAGACCGTGCAGCGCAATGGGGTGACGTTCGCGGAGGCGATCGAGCAGATCGATATCGGAGGGGTGACCTTGCTGCGTGCTGCCGCCAAGAACTTCGCCCATGTCGCGGTGGTCAGCCACCCGCAGCAATATGCGGAGGTCGCTGAGGCCCTGCGCCGCGGGCGGGGGCAGCTGCCGGAGCGACTCGCCCAGCAACTCGCCCAGCACACCTTCGCGCTGACCAGCCGCTACGACACGCACATTGCCGGATTTTTGTCTGGTCCATCGGCCGAGCCGGCGGCGCGTGCAGTGCTGCCGCCGCGGGCGAGCATCCACGTAGTGCAGCGGCAGCCGCTGCGCTACGGCGAAAATCCGCACCAGCTCGGGGGATGGTATGGGGAAGCCTCCGTCACCCCGTGGGGGTTGGGCACCTTGCAGCAGCTGCAGGGCAAGGAGCTCTCCTACAACAATCTGCTCGATCTTGATGCGGCTCTGCGCGTTGTGAGAGAGTTGAACGAGCCGGCGTGCGTGATCATTAAGCATCACGCGCCATGTGGGTTAGCCATCGCTACCGAGATCGAGGCGGCCTACGGCCGGGCCTACGCCTGTGATACGGCATCGGCCTTCGGCGGCGTCGTGGGATTCAATCGGCCGGTCGATAGGACCACTGCCGAACGGCTCGTCTCGACGTTTCTTGAGGTCATTGTCGCGCCATCGGTTGAGCCGGCCGCGGCGGGGCGGCTGGCGAAGAAGACGAGCCTGCGCGTGGTGACAGTGGAGTGGCCGGTGCGCCTGCCGCAGGCGCCTGAATGGCGCCAGCTGCTTGGCGGATGGTTGCTGCAGGATCCGGACGTCGCGTCCGAGCCGCCCGAGGCCTTCCGGGTGGCCACGAAGCGCGCGCCGAGCGCACAGGAGCGGGCCGATTTACTGTTTGCCTGGATGGCGGCCAAGCACGTACAATCCAATGGCGTCGTCATCGTCAAAGACGGCGCGACGGTGGGCATCGGCCAGGGCCAGCCCAGCCGGGTCGGGTCAGTGCGACTGGCCGTGGAAAAGGCCGGCGCCAACAGCCGGGGGGCCGTGGCCGCGTCGGACGGCTTCTTTCCGTTTCCCGATGGCGTGCAGGCGCTGGCGGCGGCCGGGGTCACGGCCGTCATTCAGCCCGGCGGGTCCATGCGCGATACCGAGGTGATCGCGGCGGCGGACGCCGCGAATCTGGCGATGCTGATCACCGGCATCCGCCACTTTCGTCACTGAGCCATCAGGAGGGGAACGCGATGGGTCAAGTCAACTGGGTTCTCATCGTGGGGTTGCTCGTCGCGCTTGTGGTGGTGTTTCTGCTCAATCAGCAGAAGAAAAAGCCGAAGTAATCGCGGCCGGCAGGATTTCCCATGGATCTTCAAGAACAGTGGGATCAGGCCAGGAAACGGACCGAGGTCATCCGGATGCGCCTGCAGGATCTGGCGACATTCGATGCCACGGCTATGCCCTACATCTTCCTGGCCGAATCCTCCCTCCATCAGGGAGATACCGTCATGCGCCGCGGCCAGGTGGTCATCCAGCGGCCGGCGATCGTGCTGCCGAACCTTTCCCCGCAATTCGAGGGATTCGAGTTTGAGCGGGATTGGCACGTCAGCGACGAGGCGGTGGCCACGTTCCTGCTGGTGCGCGGGGTGCAGTTTCCTTCCCTCAAATACCAGCACCAACACTCGTCGTTGGACGTGCTGGAGCAGTCGCTGGATCAGGCCGTCGAGCAGTTCAAGCAGCGCCTCACGCGGGCCGAAGACATCACGACAGGGTTGGTGATCGGGCCGGAGGCGGCCTGGCAGTTCTCCGTGCTGCTGATGGTCGGGACGCTGGTCATTCGCTCCGCCCAAGGAGACGTGCGCCGCATCCTGGACGACTGGTACCGCCGCCGGCGAGGCGCATAAGGTGAGAGGACCGCGTGATCCCATCTCGGATTCTCGTGGTCGATGATGAAGAGGGCATCCGCCGTCTGATGGTGAAAGCCCTGGAGCGGGACTACGAAGTCCACGCCGCCGCCGACGGGGAGGAAGGCTTAGCACTGGCCCACCGCGTGCAGCCCCACCTCATCCTGCTGGATCTTCGCATGCCGAGAGTGGATGGCCTCACCGCCCTCGCGCGGCTGAAAGCGCATCCGCAGACACGGGCCATTCCCGTCGTCATCACCAGCGTCCATGGAGAAACGGATCTGCTACTGGAGGCCCAGCGATCGGGTGCTGTGGATCAGCTCATCAAGCCGTTTACCCTTGAAACGTTGCGGGCCGTGGTGCAGCGCCACATTCGGCTGGAGATGACGCAGTCAAAGCCGGTGATCCCGCGGCCGGCGGTGAAGCCAGGCGCGAAAGCCAAGCCCGTCATTCTCGTCATTGACGACGAAGAGGGCATCCGCAAGCTCATCCAGCGGGCGCTGGAGCCCGACTACACGGTTGCCCTGGCCGCCGACGGCCGGGAGGGCCTCGCACAGGCCCAGGCGCTGCAGCCGAAGCTGATCTTTTTGGATTTGCACCTGCCGGACTGGGACGGCCTCTCGGTGTTGGGGCGGCTGAAGACCGACGCCGGCACCAAGGCGATCCCGGTGGTGATCGCCAGCGTCAGCGGCGAAACCGACGTGCTGATGGAAGGCCAACGGTCGGGCGCGGTGGACTACCTCATCAAGCCCTTCCGCATCGACGAGCTGAGGGCGATGGCCCAGCGCCATCTGCTGATCGAATAACCCGCCGCATGACCTTCCAGGACGCCGTCGCCTATCTCCATACGCTCGTCAATTACGAGCAGCACCATCAGCCGAAGGCCATGCGCCGGGTGCGGCTCTCGCGCATGCGCGAGCTCTGCCGCCGGCTCGGCGAGCCGCAACGGCGCTACCGCAGCGTGCTCGTCGCGGGCACCAATGGCAAGGGCTCCATCGCCGCGATGCTGTACTCCTGCCTGCGGGAGAGCCGCCTGCGCGCCGGCCTCTACACCTCGCCGCACGTGGAAGATCTTCGCGAGCGCATCCGTGTCTCGCCGGCGGAAGGCGCCGGCAGCGGCCGTCGGCATGGAGACGACTGGATCGCGCCGGATGACTTCGCGGCAGCCATCGAGGCGGTGCAGCCGGCCATCGACGAGCTGCTGCGCAGCTCGTCCGAAGGGCCGCCGACGTACTTTGAGGCAATCACGGCGGCCGCGTTCTGGCACTTTCAGCGCCGAGGGGTGGCGGTGGCCGTGCTGGAAGTGGGGCTGGGCGGGCGGTACGACGCCACGAACGCCGTCGAGCAGACCGTCTCGGTGTTCGGCCCGATCGATGTCGATCACGCCGACGTCTTGGGGGCGACACCGGCTGCCATCGCCGCGGAGAAGGCGGGCATCATCAAGCCCGGGCAGACCGCGCTGACCGTGCCGCAGCGCGCGGACGTGTTGCGGGTGCTGCAGGCGGCGTGCGACACACACGCCGTCCCCCTCATCGTGTGCGGCCGGGAGCTGACGGTGCGAGTGCTCAAGCACACCGTGAAGGGATTGCGGCTGTCGGTGACGGGGTTGCGGGGCATTTACGACGAGCTGACACTTCCGCTCATCGGCCGCCACCAGGCGGAGAATGCCGCCGCCGCCATCGGCGCGCTGGAAGCGCTCTCGACGTCAGGCATCCCCCACCATCTGGTGGAGGGCGGCCTGCGCCGGCTTCACTGGCCTGGGCGGCTTGAGATCGTGCACCGGGAGCCGCTCGTGCTGATGGATGGCGGCCACAACCCGCATGCCGCCGGAGCCCTGCGGCAGACGCTGGAAGAGCTGTGCGCCGGGCGGCGCGTGCACCTGCTGATCGGCACCTCGTCGGATAAATCGGTTGAAGGGATCGGAGAGCGGCTGGCCGGCTTGCCGTTGAATGCGACCTGTACGATGAGCCGCCATCCCCGCGCGCTGAACCCGGTGGCACTGGCCGAGCGGCTCGGGCCGTACTGCAGCGACATCCACGTGATGTCCGATCCGGCGGACGCCTATACCTATCTGCTCAACACCGTGCCGCCAGAAGACGTCATCGTCGTCGCGGGATCGTTCTTCATGGTGGCAGAGCTGCGCGCGCGGCTGCAGCGCTCCCACATCACCTCAACGCGCCGCGCCGCCCGCGCGTCAGTAGCCGCCGCATAATTCTGGAGGATGCATGCCCGTCATCACCGTCGAATGGCTGGAGGGCCGCACGCCGCAGCAGAAGGCGCAGGTGGCCGAGGCGTTGACGAAGACCTTCATCGAGGTTGCCAAGGCGCCGCCGGAGCAGGTGTGGATCGTCTTCAAGGACGTGAAGCGCTCCGACTGGGCGATGGCCGGCAAATTGCTCGGTTGACGTTCGTCGGTGACGTAGCCCGTTTCGGTGTTCGGTGACGTCGTGCGTCAGAACCCGACGAACAACGTTACCGATAGACGATACGCACTACGTTACCGACCAACGACACACGTTACCGGTCAATCAGTTGTGTTGAGATAGTCAATATAGTCTGCCACGCCAAACAGGGCTTCCTTCGCGGCGCGCAGGCGCTCCGGCACGAACGGGTGGGTCCGCGCATACTGCGGGCGCACCACGCCCCGCGGCAGGTAGGCCGTGCGCTGCCGGTTGACGTCCTCGAGTTTCTCAAGGAATGTCAGTGTTGCCTTGGGATCAAACCCGGCCGCTTTCAGGTATTTGACCGCCAGCCGGTCCGCTTCCAGCTCCTCATCTCTGGCGTACACCAATTGAGCGGCCTGCACGCCGATCCCGAGCCCTTGCGCCGCCTGCGCCTGCCGAGTCGCCACCGCCGCCAGCTGCAGCAGCTGCAAGCCGATTCCGCTTTCAAACCGCCGCACGGCATGCCGCGCGGCGATATGCGCCACTTCATGCGCGATGACCGCCGCCAGCTCATCGTCGCTGGCGACTTTCTTGACGAGGCCGTCGTTGACGAAAACATAGCCGCCGGGCAGGGAGAAGGCGTTGACCTCCGGATCGCTCAGGACGGTGAACTGATACACCAGCTCGCGCCGGTCGCAGACGTCGGCGATGCGCTGCCCGATTGAGCGCACCCGCTGCTGCACGGCGTCATCGGCCAGCACGGTCAGCTCGTTGGTGACGCGGGCGGCGAGCTTGCGCCCCTGCTCGACCTCGCGATCCGTTGACGTGAAGGTGTATTCCTGCCGCTGGCTGGCGAGATTGTAGCTGCTGCGCATGCAGCCGGCGCACAGCAGCAGGGCGCAGGCCGCTGCCGCCCTGACGGACATTAATAAGGTAGCGTCGCCTTGAGCTGCTCCATCTGGTTCATCACCGCGGGCACCAGATATTTGATCAGGTACACGGTCAGGAGGATCGTCCAGAGCAGCGTGAAGAGCGTGAGCCCCACCTTCACCGGCTGAGAAAACGCTGGGCTCTTCCAGAGAAGCGGCAGTCCCAAGGGCCCTAAGGCCAGAGGAGAAATCATCAATAGCACGAACCAGACGTTGTAGTACCATCGGGTTTTGGGCCGCTCCTCCGTGGTCATTTCCGCAGGCGTCATTGGGGGCGGAACACGCTTGCCACGTTGGAAAAATCATCCGTCCACACCCCCAAACGCGGTTGCACCGGAGCCCGCTTCCAGCGAGGATCGCGCAGCAACTCGCCCACATCTTCCTCTCCCCGTGCCATCGCCGCCCACACGGAGCCTGTGACGCCGGCCTTGAAGGCATCCAGCGGGATGTCCCGGTGTTCGCGGATCATGGCCACGGCGCCGAGCGAGGTGGCGATGTTGCCGAGCACCGGACGGAAGTCCAGGTATCGGTTGGAGATGTTGAGCGCCAGCACGCCATGAGGACCTAATTTTGAAAAGTAGAGCTGCACGGCATCTCGAGTGATCAGATGGATCGGGACGGCGTCGGAGCTGAAGGCATCGACGATCAGCAGGCCGTAGTGTCCCTCGGGGGCCTGAGCAAGGGACAGCCGTCCGTCTCCCAGGATCACGCGGGCCGAGGGGGCGCACTGCTCGAGGTAGGAGAAGTACGCCGGATTGGAAGCCAGCTGCAGGACGGTCGGGTCGATTTCATAGAAGGCCCATTCCTCGCCGGGCCTGGCATAACAGCCGAGCGATCCGGCGCCGAGGCCAATGATGGCCACGCGCGGCGGCGCGCCGTGCGCGACGTACGCGTCGAACACCTGGCTCATGGGGCCCAGGCGGGAGAAGTAGGTCAGCGGTTCCCGCTGGCGCGCAGGATCGCGATCCTGCTTGCCGTGCAGCGTGGTGCCATGCACCAGCCGGTGAAAAACGCGGCCATCGGTCCGCTCCCGCTCCACGACGTAGATGCCGAAGAAGCTCCGGCGAACTTCCAGGGTTGTCTTGTACATCGTTTCTGCCAGGATGGTGCCGATGAAAATCCATGCGCCAAGACACAGGCCGAAGCGGATCGGCCGTCGACGAAACGGATAGCAGATGATCGGCGGCACCCCCCACAGCAGAAACCACTGGGCGGCGGTCGGCAGCTCGGGGATGCGCGGCACCGTGAGATACAGGGCGAGGACCAGCAGCCCGATGGCCACTGGCCAAGCGTAATCCAGCCACCAGAGGCTGGTTTCTTCCTCCTCAGGGTCCGGCGGAAGCAGCGTGCAGGCCAGGATCATCGCCAAGGGATATTCCACAGCGGTCTGGAAGATCAGCGGGGCGGCCAGCGCATTGAACATCCCCCCCAGGACGCCGCCGACCGACATCCACAAGTAGAAGCTGGTCAGCTGCTGGGGCGGTGGACGGTCCTTCGCCAGTTCACCGTGGCAGACCATGCAGGTCAGGAAGAAGGTCACCAGGTGCAATCCCAACAACAGCGCGGTCGGACGGATAGCGTGCGATGTCAGCGCCACTCCCATGAGGATCACCGCCCCCGGCATCAGACGAACCATCAGCCAATGGGGCAGCGGTGTCGCGTCGGAAAAGACGAGCACAAACGTCAATAAATACAACCCCAGCGGAATGATCCACAAGAGGGGAATGGCGGCGATGTCCGTGGAGAGATAGGTCGTCACTCCCAACATGAGACTGGAAGGGACACAGGCAAGAATGACCCACCGCCAGCGTCTGCCCCATGGAATCGGCGTCGCCGTCCCCACGGCGGCCGCAGGGCCCGTCTTCAGAGGAGTCGCCTGGGGCGAAGCGCGCTGGCGGCGCCATACCAGCAGTGCGCAGCCGGCGCAGAGACCCACCAGCAGGATGTAGCCTACCCCCCACAACGCGCTTTGATCGGCCAGTCGCCAGCGGGGTTCAATGAGCCACGGATAGCTGATCAGCGCCAGAAAGCTGCCCAAGTTGCTGGCCGCGTACAGCACGTAGGGGTTCGCGGCATGGGGATGGTCGGTGGCGGCGAACCATCGCTGGAGCAAGGGGGCGCTGGTCGACACCAGCATGAACGGCACCCCGACGCTCAGCGGCATCATCGCCAACAGCGCCGGAATGGGGTTGCCGCTGTGGGGAGGAATCCAGCCCTCCGGCAGGCGGATGGGCAGCAGCCAGAGCGGTAGGGTCAGGAGGACGAGGTGCAAGAGGGTTTGACGGCGCGCCTCCCATCGCGTGGCACACCAGTGCGCGTAGGCGTAGCCGGCCAACAGCATGGCCTGAAAGAACACCAGGCAGGTATTCCACACGGCCGGAGCGCCTCCCAGCAGCGGGAGGAGCATCTTCGCGAACATCGGTTGGATGGAAAAGAGCAGGAAGGCGCTGACGAACACCGCCGCGGTAAAGACGACCATGCGAGTCAGTATACCGGCTTCACAGAGGAATTGCCAGCAGCGTTTGACTGGTGATAGAATACTCCCTCGACGACCGGAGCCGGGTATCGGCTCCGGCGCTTCTGTCACGCCAACGGCTGGAGAAGGGGTCAGACATGCAGAAGGGCTTCACGCTCTGGTTCACCGGGCTCTCGGGCGCGGGCAAGTCCACGCTCGCCCAGCACGTGGCGCGCGAGCTGCGCCATCGCGGCTTGAAGGTCGAAATCCTCGACGGCGATGAGGTGCGCACCAACCTCAGCAAGGGGCTGGGCTTCAGCAAGGAAGACCGCGACACCAACATCAAGCGGATCGGGTACGTCGCGAAGCTGCTCAGCCGCAACGGAGTCGTGGCCATCACGGCGGCCATCTCCCCCTACAAGGCAATCCGCGATTACAACCGCGAGCAGATCGGCAATTTCATCGAGGTCTACGTGCAGTGCTCCATCGAGGAGCTGACCCGCCGCGACGTCAAAGGCCTCTACAAGAAGGCCGTGGCGGGGGAGATCAAGAACTTCACCGGCGTCTCCGACCCGTACGAGCCGCCGGAGCGTCCGGAAATCCTCGTGGATTCCGGCGCGCAGACGGAAGCCGACAGCCTGAAGGCGATCCTGGACTACCTCGAGCAGGCCGGCTGGATTGCACCCGGCCAGGCGGCCGCCGGCTGCTGCCATGGGTAAGCCATGAGTGCTCTCGCCCTCTCGGCACAGGAGATTGAGCGGCTCAACAGCCGTTTCGCGACGGCCCAGCCGGTGGAGATCATCCGCTGGGCGGTGGAGACCTTCCGCCCGGACGTCGCACTGACCTCTTCATTCGGCGCCGATAGTGCTGCGCTCATCCACATGGCGCTCCAGGCGGATCCCCAGCTCAGCATCCGCACGGTGGACACCGGCTTTCTGTTTCCGGAGACGCTGGAGTTTATGGAGGCGTTGCGCCGGCGCTGGCACCTCAACCTGACGGTGGTGCGCACCCGCCTGACGGATGACGAGATCGCGCGCCTCAAACGCCAGCACGCCGCGCAACCGATCGACGATCGCTACTGCTGCGGCGAATACAAGCGGGAGGCCGCCGAGCGGGCACTGAAGGGCGTGCACTGCTGGATCACCGGATTAATGCGCGAGGAAGCCATCACGCGGCGCGACACGCCGTTCGTTGAGGTGTTGGCCAGCGGGATGGTAAAGGTCGCCCCGATTGCCGCCTGGAGCGTGAAGCAGATCTATGAGTACATGCGCGCCCACGGCGCGCCGTTTCACCCCTTGTGGGAGCAAGGCTACACGTCCATCGGCTGCGCGCTGCACACGCAGAAACCCATCGACCCCAACGATCCCCGGTCAGGCCGCTGGGCCGGACAGGACAAGACCGAATGCGGCATCCACGACATCGGCAAGCCTGCGGACGATCAGCCGTAGCACGACACCCCCCCCTCAGGCCGCGGGGCCTTTGATTTTTTGGGACGACTCACGCCCGTGAAAGGCGCCGGTCGGGTGGTGGATGGGGTGAGCGCTTGAGGTTAGGAAAAGATACGGACCGAAAATCGGACAAGATCCTCGTTTTTGAACTTGGGCAACGCCAGTCGTTTCTTCATTTCTTGTGATAGACGACCCCTGGGAGAGAAGCGAGATCGGCGTCGCTTGTCACCAGTTTCGCCTTATGGGTCAGCGCCGTCGCGTAGACGATGGCATCGGCCATCGCGAGCTGATACGTAAGGCTGGCATCTGCAGCGGTCAGGGCAATAGTGTCATCGATAGGAACCACTTGGGTTTTGCCCATCTGGGCGGCGGCGGTCAGCGCTTCTTCTTCGTTTCGCTGGCGCTTAATGACCTTATAGACTTCATACAGGACGACGGTGGGGGTCAGAACGTCATTCGGATGCTTCAAATGGTGCGCATAGGTGCCGGCGAGCGGCCCATCCATGAAAAACTCGATCCATCCTGAAGAGTCAATCAGGAGCATCCTGATCAGAACCGGTCACGCTTTTCCCGAATTTCCCCGATCTTCATATCCTTCAGAAACCCTCTGAACGACGCCAGGGGCCGGTCTGGCAGTAGGGTAATAAGCCCTTCCTTTACCACAATCGCGAGCTTCTGTCCTGTCCGCAGCGGCACCTGACGCCGCACATCCTTCGGAATCACCACCTGATACTTAGACGATACGGTGACCTGTGTCATGG
>JACQRD010000097.1 GCA_016206675.1 Candidatus Omnitrophota bacterium | reverse complement strand
CTCTTACCGAACCACGTATTGAGGTCTTTCATGTATCGTGCCGCCGCGGAAGAGGCGCGGTCGATGTCGAAGCGTTGGTCGTTCTGCTTTGAAACAATCAAACCGTACCGTTGGGCTGTTTTCGGCTCAAACTGAAAGTGGCCAGCTGCACCAACGGAACCGCGTTTTCCCATCAGGATCCCGAAACTATTCTAAGGTTTTGCCATCCGCTATAGACTCGCCTTACGACTGAGAATTTGTCGGGGCGGCCGCCGCGCTCCCGCTGAGCGCGGCATTCCGCGGCGACCTCGATGGTCGCCGCTTCAGGATTTGGCCTGCCTCGTATGAGAAAACGTCGGGGCGGCAGGATTCGAACCTGCGACTTCCACGTCCCAAACGTGGCGCTCTAGCCAAGCTGAGCTACGCCCCGATGAAGGCCAAGCATATCTGCGCATTGTAACAGTGGGGGTTTGACAGCGTCAACGCGCGCGGCGGCATCGTATATAATGGCCGCATGGCCAAGCGCGCGGTTCTCATCATCGCAGCGATCCTTCTGCTGCTCACCCTCGCCGGCAGCGTGGGGCTCTGGTTTTTCCTCTCCTCCTGGGTGCCCACCACCGGCAAGGCCCGCCTGATCCAAGAAATCGAGCGCCGCGCACCGGCGAAGGCCGCCATCGGCGCCGTGCGCTACGAGTGGCTGGGCGAGCTGGTGCTGAGTGACGTCTCCGTCACCAGCGCGCGCTCCGGCGAGGTGTGGTTCGCCGCCCCACAGTTGCGCGTGCGCCTTGGCTGGCTGGCGCTGGCCCTGCGCCGGCAAGCGGTCTTCACCATCCGCGGCGAGATCACCGCCCCCGCCGCCACCATCCTGCAAACCTCCGGCCGGTATGACCTGAGCAGTGCTGCGCTGCAGGCGCGCCTGCGGGCCACACCTGCGCCGATAACATCGCTCGCCCCCTGGCTGCGACGCCTGCTGCCTCCGCCGCTGACGGCCGGCAACATCCAACTGGATCTTCGCGGCGCGCAGTCCGCCGGCATGCCGCTGGCGCTCGAGGGCACGATCACCGTCGCCAACGCGGAGTGGTTGATGCCTCCGGGGCGCATCACCGGCGATGTGGCCATCGAAGGCCGTGCCACAGCGCCCAGCCCGCCTGAGAAAGCCTGGGCCGTCGACGCCAATCTGCATCTGACGAAGGGCCAGGTCGATGGGTTTGAACGCATCGGGCCGATTGCGCAACTGGAAGCGACGGCGCGCCATGCCACTGGCGTGCTGACGATCAGCCGGCTGACCGGCTCGGCACTGGGCTCCTCATGGCAAGTGGAAGGCAGCATTGGGCCGACGGCCTACGAGCTGCTGATCACCTCGCAGGCGGCGGCTGCACGATTGCTGGCCCTAGCACCCGAGCTGGCCGAGGCGTGGCAGCCGGAGGGCACGCTGAATCTGCGAGCAGTCTGCCGTGGTGCGTTGCAGGCTGGTGGCTTGGTTGACTGCCTGGCCAATGCCGGCACGCAGCAGATGACGCTCTCCGGTGAGCGGCTGCCGCAGCCGCTTGAGCAGATGACCGGCGAGGTGGAGTATGACGCGTTGACGAAGAGGTTGGCGATCCACGCGCTGGAGGCGCGCCTGTTGAAGCAACCGATTGCGCTCAGTGGTGAAGCCACCTTCGCAGTCCCGCTGCAGTTGGCCCTGGATGTGCGTGGCACGCTGCCCCTGCAGGCGGCCGCCAAGTGGCTGCCGCCGGAGAGTGCGGTCACCGCACCGGAGGGGCTGGTGAAAACGGATCTTCACATCGAGGGCACGGCCCCTGCCTTCGATTGGACCGGGCAGGTCGATCTGCACGAGGCGTCGTTTACGACGCGTTCCGGCGCGGTCAAGGCGGCTACCGGAGTCGTGCTGCTGACGGAGGATCATCTGACCATCGAGCATCTGGCCCTGCGGTTTAATGATGAACCACTGACCCTCATCGCTACGCTAACACCTTCTCCATTGATGGAGACGGGCCGCAGCTCGCGCCCGCTCACTATCGACGCGGCGTTGGAGTTCGCCGGCGGCGATGCTACCGTCAGCGGGCGGCTCACCCCCAAGGAGTTGCTGATTGATGAGGGTACGATCCGTCTCGACCACAGCCGGCTCGAGCTGGCGGGCAGCCTCAGCCGCCTGCCCCGCGGGTTAAGCCGGCTGACGGCCACCGGCAACGTAGAGTTGAGCGAACTCTCCCGCTTGCCGTTTGTGAAGTGGCACGCGCTTGAGAAGTGGCACATGCAGGGGCCGGCGACGATCGAGGCGGCCTTCCACGGTGACCTGGCCGACTGGCCTGGCGCGTTGGTGCAGGCGCGCCTGCGAGCGCAGACGCTGCGCGTGCAGGAGATCCCGCTGGAGCAGCTGCTCTGCACCATCGACCAGCAGCAGGGCGTGCTGCGCGGGCGCATCCCCTCGGCGATGGTCGGCGGGGGCAAGTTAATCGGCGAGGTGGCGATTGAGCACCAAGCGCGCGCGCATCGCTACCTGCTGCAGGCGGATCTGGCCGGGCTGCAGCTCGACTACCTCACCCGTGTCGTGCCGGCCTGGCGCCAGCGCGCGGTGACCGGCCAGGCCTCCTCGCATCTGACCCTTTCCGGCATCTGGGAGCGGCGCGCCACATGGCAAGGCGAGGGGTGGCTCAACGCCGACGGGCAGCAGCTGGGCAATATTCCCTTGCTTGATAAGCTCTTCCGCGGCCTCTTCGGCGTGCTGGCCGACCGGATGGGATTGGACCTGCTGCGTTCCGGCGAGGTTACTAAAGTCTCCGCCTCCTGGCAGCTGAGCCAGGAGCGGTTCCATACCGAGGACCTTCGACTTGGAGCGTTGGCCGGCACTGAACCGGTGGCCATCTACGCCCGCGGAAGCGTGGGCATGGACCAGACGCTTGATTTCATCATCGATCCCGAGCTTTCCGAATCGACCCTGCTGCAGGCACCCACCACGTCATCGCTGGCCGGGATACTGCTCAAGGCAGCAGGCAAACTTGAAACGCTGCGCCGCATGGTCGGCCGCCACACACTCACCGGCACCATCAAGGAACCGAAATACCGTTTCGAAATCGGCCGGCAGGAATTGTTGAAAGAAATAGAGCCCCAGAACCCGGCTGGGTTCTTACAAGACATCATCAAGTCTCTCCGCTAGCGCGTCTTGACCAGGTGCCGCAGCAGCGGCAGTAGGCGGCGCGCGGCCTGCGCCCGGTGGCTGAAGCGGCGCTTGACGCGCGCAGGCAGCTGGCCCACCGTCTTGCCCAACCGCGGAATGACGACGATCGGATCGTAGCCGAAGCCGCCGCGGCCTTTGGGTGCTTGGGCGATGCGCCCGGCCCATGAGCCGCGCGCAATCGCCATCGTGCGCGAGGCGCTCGCAAGTGCTAGCACGCACCGATACCGCGCCGCCCGGCGCTTCGCCGGCACGCCCGCCATCCTGCGCAGCAGCTTCGCGTTATTCGCCGCATCGCCGACGTGCGCGCCGGCAAACCGCGCCGACTGCACTCCTGGAGCGCCCCTGAGTGCTGCCACCTCGATGCCGGAGTCATCCGCCAGTGCGAGATGGCCGGTGGCACGGGCGACCGCACGCGCCTTCTTGACGGCGTTGGCCTCAAAGGTGCCCCCGTCTTCGCGAACCGGGCGCATCGCCGGGAACTCGGCCAGCGAATGCCAGCAAATACCCGGCACACGCAGCAGCCGGCTCAGCTCGCGGAATTTGTGGGGATTGCTGGTGGCGATGACGATGTCTAACATGACGATTACACCCTGATTTGGTGTTTGGGGCTTGGAATTTGGAGCTTATTTGGTGCTTGGGATTTGGTGCTTGGAAATTACAATTGGCGCACTGAAGCAACTCCAAGAACATGGCGCTGCAGGGCCAGCAGGCGCCGGATGCCGCCGCGGGCGAGCTGCACCATGCGGGAAAGATCCGTCTGGCGGAATGGCCGGCGCTCGGCGGTGCCCTGTAATTCGATGAACGCTCCCCCGCCGGTCATGATCACATTCATGTCCACGTCGGCGGCGGCGTCCTCGGCGTAGCTTAAGTCCAGCACCGGATGGCCCTTGACCAGGCCCACGCTGACCGCCGCGACGAACTCGCGCACCGGCATGCGGCTGAGCACGCCCTGCTTGCGCAGGTGGCGGAGTGCCTCCACCAGCGCGACGAATCCGCCGGTAATACTCGCACAGCGAGTACCACCGTCGGCCTGGATCACGTCGCAATCGACGAGGAGGCAGCGCTCGCCGAGCTGCGGCAGATCCACCACGGTGCGCAGGCTGCGCCCGATCAGCCGCTGGATCTCCTGGGTGCGCCCACCCACGCGGCCCCTGATCGACTCGCGCTCAATGCGCTGCGCGCTGGCGCGCGGCAGCATGCCGTACTCCGCAGTCACCCATCCCGTGCCGCTGTCGCGCAGAAAAGGCGGGACTTTGTCCTGCACCGTCGCGGTGCAGATGACTTTGTTGTGTCCCCATTCCACCAGGCAGGAGGCCTCTGCAAACTTCATGACGCCGCGCGTGAGCTTCACCGGCCGCAGTTGCTGCGGCGAGCGGCCGTCCGGCCGCGTCATGGCCAGCCCCGCAGGCTGACACGCTCCACGGAGCCGGTCATCTGGGTGAGCAGCCGGTGGCCGACGCGATTGAAGTGCGCCGGCTCGTCCGTGACGAAGAAGCGGTAGCGCGGATGGCCGTTGGGCTGCGCGAAGGCGTCCGCGGCGGTGAGGACCCCGCGAACCTCCGCCGCCGTCTGCTGCGCGGAGTCCACGAGGGCCACGTCCCGGCCGAGCACCTGCTGGATGGCGGGGGCCAGCAGCGGATAGTGGGTGCAGCCGAGGATCAGCGTGTCGATGCGCTGGCGGGTCAGCGGCTCCAAGTAGGCCTGCGCGATGGCGCGGCAGATGGAGCCGGTCAGCCACCCTTCTTCAACCAGCGGCACGAACAGCGGGCACTCCTGGGAGATGACCTTCGCCGATGGATCGATGCGGTGGATGGCCGCCTCGTACGCCCCGCTGCGGATGGTGGCGGTGGTGCCGATGACCCCGATACGCTTGGTGCGCGTCTGCCGCACGGCAGCCATGGCCCCGGGGCGGATCACACCGATGATCGGCACCTTGAAGTACTTGCGCAGCGTCGGCAGCGCCCACGAGGAGGCGGTGTTGCAGGCGATGACGATGCACTTGACCCCGAAGCGCAGCAGGAACTCGACGTTCTCGAGGGAAAATTTGACGATCGTGGATTTGGACTTGGTCCCGTAGGGCACGCGCGCCGTGTCTCCGAAGTAGACGATCGACTCCGCCGGCAGCTCGTGGATGAGCGCCTGGACCACCGTCAGCCCTCCGATGCCGGAGTCGAACACGCCGATCGGCTGCCGCGAGGCGTGCATCAAATATGCTGGAGCCCCTGTTCGCGGACGTACTCCAGGATCCCTTCGGCGATGGCCTCAGCCGCCGCTTGGCGGTACTCCGCCGAGGCCAGCCGCTGCGCTTCCACCGGATTGCTCATGTAGCCGACTTCCACCAATACCGCCGGCATCCAGGCCTCGCGCAGCACCACGAAGCGGGCGGCCTTGCCGCCCCGGCAGGGCACCCCAAGGCCTTGCCGCATGGAGCGGCACAGCGTGCCGGCCAGCCGGCGCGACTGCGAGCGCGAGCGCCTCAACACGTGCTCCCACACGGCCCGCTTCTCCTCCATCGAGGCGATGGAGGTGCCGCTGGCCGGAATCCACGGCGGCAGCGTGGCTGAAGCGGAGATGACGGACTCGCGGGGATAGTAGACCTCCGCGCCTGAGACGCCGCTGTTGCGGTTGGCGTTGAGGTGGATGCTGACGAACAGACCCGCCTGCAGACGGTTGGCGACGGCCGGCCGGCCGTTCAGCGGAATAAAGGCATCCGCCTCGCGCGTCATGATGGGAAGCACTCCGGCCTGCTGCAGCTGCGCGTGCAGCCGCTTGGCGACATCGAGGGCCAGCGACTTCTCCTGCAGGCCGAAGTAGGAGGCGCCAGGATCGTGGCCGCCATGGCCGGCATCGATGACGATGGTGATGGGTCTGGTGGGGGGTATCGGGCCGGGCGGCGGTGTACCGCTGATCGACGGCCCGGTGGCCGCGCAGCCTGCGCTGAGCAGGCCGAGGAGCGCAGAGAGCAGAATGGGGCGGATAGAACAACGCTGCGGAATCAAGCGGCAGGACAGAGAGCGTGTCGCGAACACCACAATCCTTTTCAAAATTGGTGGACCCGGCTGCAACCAATCCGCACCGTCGGGGAGATCACCGCTCTCATCCCCATCCGGCCGGGTCTACACGTTCCTTTATACCAAAAAATCGCCCACAAGGCCACCCGCTTGCGCCTTCGGGGCGTATCCTACAACCAGATCGGCAGGCTCTCCTCGCCAGCTCTAGCCCCACCCGGAACGCCGACAGGTTCAGGAGGATATGACCAATGCCCTGGCCTACACAAACTGGTGTGCCTTATTCCCGCACGTAGGAGCCGATGAAGTCGCGCACGTGCTTGACGTGGATGGCAAAGTTCAGCCCGGTGTTGCCCGGGTCCACGTGCTGCAAGCTGAACGCATTAATTCCGACCACCGCGCTCTGGGCATCGAGCAACGGTCCTCCGCTATTCTTGGCATTGATCGCCACGTCGGTCTGGACCCACGTCACTTTCCCCAACGCTCGTCCACTCAGATGTTCGCATCCCGGAACACCCGATGAACTCTCAAGGCCCAATTCCTCCGCGGTTCTTAATGCGCGGATGACTCCCTCGGAGACTGTTGTCGTGGACCCTTCAGGGCTCCCGATCGCCCTCACGCTATCACCAACGCGTTGGCGCTTATCATCTGCCAGCCGGAGGTAATCGGGTGTCTTGGTGGGAATGCGAATCAACGCCAAGCCATAACACGGATTCGACTTGAGAATCCGCGCGTCGTACGTCCTAGCGGACTTGGTCTTCTTGAGCGGCTTATCGCCCGGCAGCACCACCGCAATCCTATCGGCATTGCCGACTAGATGGTAGTTCGTCACAATCGCCCCTTTGCGGGTGACGACGGTCCCACTGCCGAACCCCAGGTTCCCGTCCTTATAGACCACGCCAATGAACGCCACGGCGTTGCGCGCCCGCGAAAGCGTCATGCCATCGTCCGACGTCTCAGCGGTCTTCCCCGTGGCCCCCGGTTGGCTCGGCGCGAGACCGCTCGCGCCACCCCTGTCGGTAGATGCCACCGCGCCCAGTCCAGCGGGATCGGCACCGGTGCCCGAATGCTCCTCATGCACAGTCTCCGGCTGCTGCTCTGGCTCCAACTCGTCCTCCACACCCACGATGTCACCTGGGGAGAACTTCATCGTGCCGAACTCGAACTGCACGATGACCTCAGTTGGCGTGCGCTTGATGACGGTGCCACGCATCTTCGTGCCGTCTTTAAACCGCAGGGTGTCCGCGGCGGTTGGCGGCGCGATGGCGGTCCACAAGCACACCCCAAGAACTAGTAGATGGGTTCGCATGCGACGAAACTCTCCTTCTCCCGTCGAGCAGTACTGGGGACGCTGCCAGGGACATCGGGGACAGCCATATTCAATGATAGAAAAACCACCTCCACCAAACCGTAACCAGCTTCTTTGTCAGCAGCGAGAAGTAGTGGAGAGCGCTGGGGGAAAGATACGCTCAGGCATACGCCTTAAGATCTGCTGATCAGGTGGAGCGCCTGCATCCTCCGATACCGAAGGCCTTTGCCCAGAGCCTTTCCGTTCAGCACCAGGAGGAGCTCAGCCTATGCCTGTCGCGTCGGCTCCCTTACCGGTTACGACGATGGACCTCGGCGAGATCCAGGGGAGGATCAAACCACCCCGCCTCAGGATCTTCATACGTGCTGCCGCTCGAGATATCGGTGAGCGCGACATGGATCTGATAGTTGGCCCAGGTCGCGTCCTCCGGCATCTCGTAGACATCGGAGAGCACGAGGGTTTCGCCCGGGGCGATTGTCACCGAGTCCCAGGTCTCCGTCGACTCACCTTCGACCGGCTCGCCCACACTATTCCTTCGCTGATACGTACCGACCTCGGGATTGTAGACCCACATGTTGTCCATGTACTCGATGGTGGCCGTGACCCTCAGGGTCAGCTCCGTCTCGTAGGGATTGGTCAAGCTCACCTCGTATTCCACCGTGTCGCCCGGATAGTACACGAACTCGTACGCCTCGGCATGATCGATCAACGTGCTGAGATCCACGCTCATGGCGATGGGCTCCTGCGTCGGCGCAGGCTCCTCGGCCACGATCACGTCTTCATCCGCCCCACCCGCACTCGTGGACGCATCCTCCTCTGGGAGCGTGCCCGCGCCGGGTGAAGCTATCTCCTCGCCCGGCTCATTCGCTTCACGCGTCCCTTCGGATGGACTGGCCGACTCCTCTGGTGCCCGCTCACGGATGGGGCGACCTCGATTGCCGGTCGTCTCCAGTCGGTCATCCCGGGAGAACCCATAGGGATCCCGCATGGTCGGCCGCCCTGCATTGCCCTGAGGTCGGTCGTCAACGGGATTGAAGCTCCACTGCGCCCTCTCTTGAGCGCTAAGGGATGCGAACGCATCGGTCGCCCATCTCGTCACACCCACATCAGGAGCCCGATGAGTAGCTTGGAAGCCAGCGCGTATCAACTGAATTGGATCGGCCCGCGCCGGAAGATCGGGCAGCTCGCCAGATGTCGGCTGCCGTCCTGCTTCAACAGCGGATCGATTTCCCACCTCATCGGTTTCATGTGCAAGCCTGTTGCGCCGCCTGGCCTCCGCCACTGATTGGGCCGCCGCACTCAGGTCATCGCGCTGCGTGGGCTCCGATTGACTGGGGCGTGCCGCCACGTCATTGGCTTGACGAGCAATACCATCGTCAGCCTGTGTCTCACTCGCCGCAGAACGCCCGGAGGGTTGCACAGCTTGACCCTGATCTTGGCCCTGGTCGATCCTGACCTGGGCGCGCGCCTCGCTTTGTCCCTGGCTCTGGGCTTGGAGGTGCTCCTGGACTTGGACGTGATTCGGTGCTTGGCTCTGGGCTTGGCGGTGCTCCTGGCCCTGTCCTTGGTCGTTCCCGTGGCCACGCCCTTCGGGCGGATCCGCATACACGAGCGGACTCATTCCGAAGCACAACGCCGTCACAACCGAGAGCGCTGGTAACGACCTACCCCTCACGCGTCGTGTCATCGGCCCCCCTTGTGTTGTCACACGCCCCAGCCCTGGATAAAAAAATCCCCACCTCTCATGGTGGGGACCAGCCTTCCTGAAAAGCGTGGACTTCTGTTGAATTGCCCCGTGCGGCAGCCAGGCTACCATAGCTCATGCCGTAGGCCCTCTAGCTTTGCGCCCCATCCTTTCGGATGGTTTGCCTTTTTCGGTCCTGTAAATTGTCTGGTAGTTTAAAGCTTACCTGAGGAGTTCTAAAAGCGTCAAGAAATCGAGGGGTTAGAAACGCATAGTAGCAGGGCGTTTGAGCCGCCGCCCATGGAGTGGATTGCGCTGAGACTGGAACGGTTGCGGGAGATGCTCAACCGGAACGCAGGGGCTGCGGCCCAGGCCCTGAAGGAGCTGCTCGGAACGATCCGACTTGAGCCGATCACCGACCAGGAAGCCGATCCCTACCACGTGATGGGCGAGGAAGGCTACACCTTCAAGCCGTATTACGTGGCCCACACAAAGATCAACACCCTGGCGCTCTTGGACGAGCACCAGGGTGCGAATTGGTCAAGATGGTGGACCCGGCTGCAACCAATCCGCACCGTCGGGGAGATCACCGCCAGGATCCCTATAAAACCTGCGCAACAAATCCCATTATATCAAAGCATAGCCCGAAGGGGGGCTCAACCCCGCCACCTAGGCATGTCATACAAAGAGACCGGAGAAGCCCTAAACGTCAGCCCCAGCCTCGCCCGGAAGGCCGACAAGCTGGCTAAACGAACTGGACCTTGACTTCTTTGCCGAGGGCGTGGGCGAGCTTGACGAGCGTGCGCAGCGAGAGGCTGCCGTTGCGAGGACTTTCTAGGCGGGAAATGGTCTGCTGGGAGGTGTGGAGCCGCCTGGCGAGCGCTCGCTGTGTCAACCGCTTCTGTGTTCTGAGCCGAGCAATCTGGATGGCCAGTTCCGCATAGATGCCCTCTTCCTCGTAGGCTTCCCGGACAGCCGGGTCCTTCAGTTGCTCCTTGAGATAGTCCCGAAACCGCCGTGCGCCTCTCATGTGCCCGTTCCTGCGCTTATGCTCCATGCTGGTG
>JACQRD010000096.1 GCA_016206675.1 Candidatus Omnitrophota bacterium | reverse complement strand
GGATAACATCGCGGTGAGTGTGGAGCTGGTCCAGCCCGTGGCCATGGAGAAGGAGCAGCGCTTCGCGGTGCGCGAAGGCGGCAAGACCGTCGGCGCGGGCGTCATCACCGAGATTCTCAAATGAGCGTGACTGCGTGGCTGGGTGAATGCGTGAATGGGTTATCGCCAGCACCCATTTACCCATCCACCCATTTACGCATTGACGGCTTCTAAATGGCGCAAGCACCTCGGATCCGCATCAAACTCAAGGCGTGCGACCACCGCGTGCTGGATCTCTCCACCACGGAAATTATCGCCACCGCCCAGCGCACGGGGGCAAAGATTGCGGGGCCCATCCCGCTGCCGTCGAAGCGGGAACTGTTTACCGTGCTGCGCTCGCCGTTTATCGACAAGAAGGCGCGCGAGCAGTTCCAGATGATTACGCACAAGCGGCTGATCGACATTCTTGAGCCGACGTCCAAGACGATCGACGCCCTTCGGAAGCTTAACCTTCCCTCGGGCGTCTACGTGGAATTGAAGTAGGGGCGTGAATGGGTGAATGCGTTAATGCGTGACATCCAGGAGTGGTGTTCGCTTTCGCCCATGCACGTGTACGCATTCACACATTAACTCATTTACGCATTCACGATATGCCCATTGGATTACTCGGTAAGAAATTAGGAATGACGCAGGTCTACGACCCGTACGGGCGGCGCCAGCCGGTGACCGCGGTGCAGGCCGGGCCGTGCACCGTCATCGGGCTGCGCCAGCCGCAGACGCACGGCTACCGGGCGGTGCAGGTGGGCTTCGAGCCGGTCGGCGAAAAGCGCCTGACCAAGCCGCAGGCCGGCCAGTTCAAGAAGGCCGGCACGAAAGCCTTCCGCTACGTGCGCGAGCTGCGCCTGCCTGCCGGACAGGCAGGCCTGCCAGGCGACGGCGAGTATACCATCGGCCAGGAGCTCACCGTGGAGCTATTCCAAGAATACGAGCTGGTCGATGTCTGCGGTATCTCGATCGGCAAGGGCTTCCAGGGCGGGATGAAGCGCTGGCACTGGCGGGGCGGTGGGGCAACGCACGGCTCCATGTCGCACCGCAGGCCGGGCTCCATTGGCTCCACGACCACGCCCGGCCGTGTGTGGCGCGGCCACCACCTGCCGGGGCATATGGGGCATGACCGCGTGACCGTCCAGAACGTGCGCATCGTCGGGGTGAACACAGAGCACCATCTGCTGCTGCTGCAGGGCGCGTTGCCAGGCCCGGAGCAGGGGCTGGTCGTCGTCACCAAATCGAGAAAGAGGCCCGGCGTGATCAAGAAGCCGCAGGCCTGGCAGGAAATCATCGAGGAGGACGAGACGCTGAGCAAGACCGCGAAGGCCGCCTCGAAGAAGCCCAAAACCGCCGCAAAGGCCTGATCATGGATCTGAAGGTATTCAATCTCGAGGGCCAGCCGGTGGGCTCCGTCACGCTTGACGCCGCGCTCTGGGAGGGCCGCATCAACACGCGGCTGCTGTCCCAGGCCGTGGCCATGTACCGCGCCAATGGGCGCGCCGGCACCGCCTCTACCAAGACCCGGGGCGACGTTTCCGGCGGCGGCAAGAAGCCGTGGAAGCAGAAGCACACCGGCCGGGCCCGGGCCGGCTCAACGCGCTCGCCGTTGTGGCGGCACGGCGGCTCCGTATTCGGGCCGCATCCGCGCTCGTTCTATTACCGGCTGCCGCAAACGATGCGCCGGAAGGCGCTGCTGGAAAGCTTGAAGGGCAAGGTGCAGGGCGAAGCGCTGGTCGTGCTGGACCAGCTGGCGGCCGAGGCGCCGAAGACCAAGCCGTTTGCCGGGTTGGCGAAGACGTTTCAGGCGGTCCGTCGTTCGTTGATCGTGCTAAGCGAACCAACGGACGCGCTGCTGAAGTCGCTGCGCAACCTGGGCGAGTTCCAGCTGTGCGGCGCAGCAAACCTCAACGCGTTCGACGTCTTGAACGCCAAGAAAATTTTGGTCACGAAAGATGCGTTGGCCCGTTTGGAAAAACGATTGAAGGACGCTGATGCGAGCGGCGACTGAGATCGTGCGGCGGGTGCTGCAAACCGAAAAGGGGTCGCGCATCGCCAAGGCGGATCAGTACCTGCTGGAGGTGGCCCCCGACAGCAACAAGGTGGAAATCCGCCAGGCAGTGGAGGAGCTCTTCAACGTCAAAGTCCAGCAGGTCAACACGCAGTTGCTCCACGGCAAATGGCGCCGCCTGTCCAATCGATGGGGGCAGCGCTCGGATCGGAAGCGAGCCTTCGTGACCCTTGAAAAGGGCCAGAAGATTGAAGTGAAAAGCTGACCCATGGGCGTCAAAGTTCACAAACCGACCACGCAGACGATGCGCTACCAGATCACCTCGGATTTTGCCGAGGTGACGACGACCAAGCCCGAAAAGCGGCTGCTGCGCCCCTTGAAGCGCACCGGCGGCCGCAACGCCCACGGCCATCTCACCAGCCGGTTCATGGGCGGCGGCCACAAGAAAATGTACCGCGTCATCGATTTCTACCGGCGCGATAAATCCGGCATGGAGGGCAAGGTGCTGACCGTCGAGTACGACCCGAACCGCAACGCGCGCATTTCGCTCGTGCAGTATGCGGACGGCGAGAAGCGCTACATCCTCTGGCCCGATGGGCTGAAGGTGGGCGAGACGGTCAATGCCGGCGAGGAGGCGGAGGTCAAGGTGGGCAACGCCATGGCGCTGCGCCGCATTCCGCCCGGGCAGATGATCCACAATATTGAGATCCAGAAGAACCGTGGCGGCCAGATCGTGCGCTCCGCCGGGTCTTCCGCGATGATCCAGGCGAAAGAGGGCGAGCTGGCACACGTGAAGCTGCCCTCCGGTGAAGTGCGCCTCATCGCTATGGACTGTTGGGCGACCATCGGGCAGGTGGGCAACTGGGAGTTCAAATCGGTGGTCATCGGCAAGGCGGGCCGCTCGCGGTGGCTGGGCCGCCGGCCGCACGTGCGCGGCATCGCCATGAACCCGGTCGACCATCCGCACGGCGGCGGCGAGGGCAAGTCAGGGCAGGGTAACCCCCACCCGGTGTCGCCGTGGGGCTGGCACACGAAGGGCCGCAAGACCCGCAATCCCAATAAGTACTCGAATCGCTTGATTGTGAAGAGAAGAGCCTAGGAGCCATTGCGATGGACCGAACTATTATGAGCATTGCGAATTGCGAATTGGAGAGCCACAATCCGCAATTCTGAGGCGGTGGAGTAGCGCACGATGGGACGTTCGGTCAAAAAGGGCGCGTTCGTCGATGAGCCCCTGTTGCGCAAGGTGAGCGTCGCGCAAAAGGTGAATGACCGCAAGCCGATCAAGACCTGGTCGCGCCGCTCAACCGTGACGCCGGATTTCATCGGGCTGAATTTCCTCATTCATAACGGCAAGGCGTTTACGCCGCTGTACGTGACGGAGAACATGGTCGGGCATAAGCTCGGCGAGTTCGCTCCCACGCGGCTCTTCAAGAAGCACGGCGGCGTCAAGAAGGCGGAGGCGGCACCGGGGGGTGCCCCGGCTCCCGCGGCGGCGGCCCCGGCCGCGGCGGCTCCGGCCAAGGAAGAGAAGAAGTAACCGGCCATGCTGGCCAAGGCGAGTGTCCGGTATCTGCGGATCACCCCGCGCAAGGCGGGCTACATGATCACGCCGCTGCGTCAGCAGACGGTGGCGAAGGCGCTGGCGGTGCTCTCCGCCGCCAACCGGCGCGCGGCGGGCCCGGTGGCGAAGTTGGTGGCCTCGGCGTTTGCCAATGCCCGTCAGAAACAGCCGGAACTGCGGGCGGAGGATGTCATCATCAGCCGCGTCTTCGCCAATGAGGGGCCGCGATGGAAGCGGTTCCGGGCCGGAGGCTTCGGCCGTGCCCAGCGGATCCTGAAGCGCACGACCCACATTACGGTAGAGCTTGAAAAAAGATGAAGAGGACATTGGGTTGGGGGTTCGGGGTTCGGGGTTCGGGGCAGTTGCCCTCGACCCAGAACCCACAGCCCAGAACCTCACATGTGTTTTCGAGGGAACATGGGCCATAAGGTCAATCCGGAGTGTCTGCGGCTGAATATTTCGCGCGACTGGCGCTCGCGGTGGTTTGCGCCGTCCAAGAAGCAGTTCGTGCAGTACCTGCAGGAGGACCGCACCATCCGCGAGCGGCTGGCCAAGGAGCTCGCCGCCGCGGCCGTGGCCCGTGTTGACATCGAGCGTTCGGCGGAGCGCATCCGCATCGTCATCCACACCGCGCGGCCGGGAATCTTGATCGGCCGGCGCGGCGAGAACATCCAGCGGCTGCAGGAGATGGTGCAGAAGATCGTGGGCACCCAGCAACAGATGAAGATGGATTACATGGAAATCAGCAATCCGGCGGTGGAAGCGCAGCTGATCGCCGATTCGCTGGCCTTCCAGCTGGAGAAGCGCATCGCCTTCCGCCGGGCGATGAAGCGGGCCATCCAGCAGGCGATGGAGTCTTCCAAGGAGTGCAAAGGGATCAAGGTCGTCTGCGACGGTCGGCTGGCGGGGTCGGAGATGACCCGCCGGGAAGTCTACCGGGCCGGCAAGGTGCCGCTGAGCACGCTGCGCTCGGACATCCGCTTCGGCACCTCCACGGCGCATACCACGGCCGGGTGCATCGGCACGCGGGTGTGGGTCTGCCGGGGCGAGCTCGTACCGATCGACCGCCGCAAGGCGCAGCCGCGGATGCCGCGGGCGATGCCGCCCGCTCATCCGCCGACCGCCGGCTCGCCGGCGGCGAGTGCGAGCTGATCCGCGATGCCGTTGCTGCTTCCGAAGCGCATCAAATACCGCAAGGCCTTCCGCGGCAAGCGCCGCGGGATGGCCAAGGGCGGCACGCGCCTGGCCTTCGGTGAATTCGGGCTGAAGGCGTTGGACAACGGCTGGGTCACGGCGGCTCAGATCGAGGCCTGCCGTGTCGCGATGAGCCGCAGTTTAAGCCGCGGGGGCAAGGCGTGGGTGCGCGTATTCCCGGATAAGCCGGTCACGACCCATGGTCAGGAAAAGCCGATGGGGGCGGGCAAGGGGATGGTGGACCACTGGGTGGCCGTGGTTAAGCGTGGCCGGATGATGTTCGAAATCGACGGAATTCCCGAGATGCTGGCGAAGGAAACATTCCGCTTGGCGGCCTGCAAGCTGCCGCTCAAGACGCGGTTCGTCAGCCGCAAAGATGAGGCTAACGTGTGATCCCACCACCTGCCGGAGGCGGCACCTCAATGCACACAAAAATCTTCTGGACAGCGCAGCCTAGGATGTGCCGCCTGGCCAGCTTCGATGGTTTCACGATCATTGGCTGGCCGTCCCGCCGTATGGCGGGACACCAGCAGGTGGTGGGATGATGGCGACCAAGCGTCCCAAGGTCAGCGAGCTGCGCGGCCTG
>JACQRD010000094.1 GCA_016206675.1 Candidatus Omnitrophota bacterium | reverse complement strand
GATTGTGCCCAATCCATGGAGCGTGCCCATCCAGAGCCAGAAGAAGACGTTCGTGCGGCTGGAGTGCAGCGCCGATTCGAGCAGCCCGATCGTCAAGAATGCCACCACCCCGCAGCCCAAACCCATCGCCGCCGACCGCACCCACGCCTCGCGATGCCGCAGCAGCCGGCCCCAGACGACCGCCGTGCGCCCCAGCAGCCAGAGAAACGCGCCCAGGCCGATCATGCCGATCTCCGCCGCCATCTGCAGGTAGTGGTTGTGCCCGTACGCGGCCTCCAGCGTATCGCCGGGAATCCGGTAGCGCGCATAGTTGCGGACGAATTGATTGACGCCGATGCCCAGGTACGGATGCTCCCGGATCATGTTGAAGCCGGCCTGCCAGATTTCAAACCGCAGCGGCTGGGCGATGGCGTGCAGCCACGAGGGCTGGCTGGCCACCCACTCGCGAATGGGCGCCGGCAGGCACAGCGCACCAACGGCTCCCACCGCCCCAAGCACCACTAGCGACTTCCAGGCGCGCCGCAGGACGGCGAAGGCCGTCACGCTGACCGCCACCGCCAGCGCCGAGGAGCGGGAAAAGGTGAAGAGCAGGCAGATCCCCAGCAGTCCGACCACGCCCCACGACCACCAGCGGCGCCTGAGCGTCATGGAGGGCAGCGCCATCATCACGCAGGCGGGCAGGATCGTCACCGCATAGGTGCCGAAGTCGTTCGGATGGCCGAAGGTGGCGGCCAGCCGCGGCCAACCGCCGGGGGTCATCCCTGCGGCGTGCCCGTAAATCAGGTCGGCGCCGCGCGCAACCTGTGCGAGCCCATCGGCCGAAACGATTACGGCGCCGAGCATCATCGCGGTGAGCACCGCCAGCAGCCGCTGGCGGCTGCGCAGCGTCTCTGACGCAACGAAGAAGAGGCCGATGACCTTCGCCATCTTCTGCAGCCCCTTCAGGCTGGTGGGCAGGTGGGCGGCATTCACGAGGGAGAGCGCGGCGATCAGCACCCAGAGCAGCAGCGGCCACGTCGCGGGCGTCTGCCGCGGCCAGGCGCGATCGGCCGCGTGCTTGATCAGCCACGCGACGATGGCCAGCACGATCGTCGCCTCCTGCGGCGCCATGCCGAGGGGGGCCACCGCCGCGCAGGCGACAAGACTCCAGAACGCCGCGCGGTCAGCGAGACGGCTTAGCGAGGAAGAAGGCGCCAAGAAACGACTCCCGGGAGCAGGCATCCACCCAATGGGCCGCTCCGAAGAGCTCAAGCCCCGAGGGGCGGATCACGTCACGCTCCAGCTTGCTCTTGTAGGCAAAGCGCAGCCCCTTGTCGGTGAGCAGCACCGGCCGGACCTCGTCGTAGTCGGTGGTGAATCCCGCGATGCCGCCGGGCTTCAGCACGCGGCCGATCTCCTTCATGACGCCTTGCCGCAGCCGCGGTGGCAGATGCTCGAGCACGCAGATGGAAAACGCGCGGTCCAACGAGGCATCGGGAAACGGCAGCGGCCGCTGCACGTCGCGATCCAGCGCGCGCAGCCGCCAGCCCATCCGCTTGGCGACGTAGGTCGCGTTGAAGAGCGTGCCGCAGTTGGCCCAGTCGTTGTCGACGACGGCCACCTCGCAGCCGAGGCTGGCCAGATAAAACGAAAAGAGCGTCGAGGCCCCGCCGACATCCAGCACGCGCTGGCCTGGGCGGAGGTCCGCATGGCGGATGACCCAGGCGTTTTCCCACAATTTGCCGCGCTCGCTGGCCGCATGGTACTCGCGCGAGAGGAAGTTGCCGGCGGTATTGGTAGACCGCAGCCCACGGGCGTCCAGCTCGGCCTTCAGCGCCAGGATCCGGTCGGCCACCGCCTTGACGTCGGGCCGTTGAAGATCCTCCTCGAACCACTTGGCGCATTTGGTCAACGCGTCGGCAGGATTCGCGCCGTCATCCTGATGCGACGCCGCAGCGCCGTCGGCCAGCAGCGGATCGAGCGGCCGCTTGGCGGCGGCCGATTCGGCCAGGCGCGTCGCGGTCTGCCGATAGGTCTTGCGGAAGCGCAAGAAGGCCCGATACCACAGCGGAAGATAGGCGGGAAATCGGTCGCGCGCAGGGTCCTTCATCCCACCACCTCTTGGAACCGGACCGAGGCCATGGCCTCGGCCAGGTGCCGAGCACACTCGAAGCTGATTAGAACGGCACCCGCGCCGTCGATGACGATGGTCAGCCTATCAGAGGCGACGGCGCGGATTCCAAGAGGTGGTGGGATCATCGAGGCTATTCTAACAGAAGGGCGCTGGATGAGCGACGATCACAGGCGTATACTATTCGGGCCCCATGAGCAAGATGCTGGAGCGGGAACAGCGGTTGGACAGCCTGCGGCGCGAGCGCACCTACAAGCCGGCGGCGGCTGCTTCCACCGGCTCAGCACCCGCCGTGGAGCCGATACCAAGTGAATCCGCGCAGCCGCCTTCGCCGCCGACACCCTTGGCGACCACTTCCGCGCCGGCCGCGGCGGCCATTCCGTCACTACCCAACCGCCCCCGCCGCCGTTGGCGGCTGTTGCTCTCCTTGGCGTGTTCCGTGCTGCTGCTGGGAAGCCTGGCGTGGTGGGGGCGCCGGCGAGCTCCCCTGCCGAAGTTGGCCAATCAGGATGAGGCACTGTCGAGCGTGCTGGCGGCCGCGTGGCCGAGTGGAGGGCTGATGGCGTTCGACGTGATCAAACCGACTGAAGAATCGGCGCCTGAGTCCGCCGCCCTTGAGGACGTGGCGGCCTACGCTGAGGTACCGCTGCCCATGCCGCAGCCTCACCCGACCCCACCCCTCGCCGTTGCGGCGGTGGCCGACCCGCAGGCAGAAGTGGTCGACCTTCCCTCGCCCGCGCCAGCGGTCAACCCGGAAGTCCGCGAAGCGATTCGCGTCCTCCAGCTCATGGAGACGGCGCTCAGCGATGTAACCCGCCGCGCGCTGTTCGTGGACGGCCAGGAGCCTCCCGAGGCCTCACAGCGCTGAGCTGGACGGCTCGGCAGCAGGCGATGGCTGCAGCATCGGCCGGCTGACCAGCGCCGAGCGCACGCTCGAAGCCATCGCATCCCAGAGCGGCACGATGCACTCTTTATAGAGGATGCGGTCGTGCTGGTGGGGCTGCTCCGGAATCTTGGTGAGCAGATTCAGCAGCGCGGTGGTTTCGTAGCGCTGCTGCAGGCTGCGCTTCCAGACCACGGCCTGGGCGTCGGTGAGCGTGCAGCTGAGCTCCGCCTGGTAGCGGTACTGCTCCGGGTAGCCTGATTGGGCCGTGTAGCCCAGCTGCGGCACCGAGCAGGCCATCGTGTACGGGGCGGTTGGTTCCGGTCCTTGCTCCAGCACCGCGTTGACCCCGCTGGCGTGCAGATGTTTGATGAGCAGCGCGGTCAGCACCGCCGCCGTCGGCAACCCTTCGCCCGAAGGCGCCGGCGGCTGCGCCGCGGCAACCTCCAGCTTCATCGGCCCCACCGATACCGTCGGCGCGTCTTCGCTCAGCGGCTGCGAGCCCGGCCACGTCGACGGAAACTGATGCGCCTGCTGCGGCCCCATGGCGCATCCGCCGGCCAACAGGCTGACACCAAACACCCATCCTCTGCCGTGCCGAGACATCTTCACGAGTATTAGACTCCTGCCAGCCGGAACCGTCAAGTAGTGGCTCCGGCAAGACGGCGGGCTTCGCGGACCATCGCGCGCCACCGCTCCATCGTCACAAGACAGCCGACCGGGCGCGGCAATTGGTACAGCAGCGGCACCAGCTGCAAGGCATAGCGCGGCAGGCGCTGATACGCGCGCTTGCTGCACGTATCCCCGTTCATGTAGAAGGAAGGTGTACATGCCCCTGCGGCTAGCTCAGCGAGGCGCTGAGCAGCTGTTCAAGGGCGGAGGGCGTCAACAGCGTCACACGATGGTGGTTGGCGGCCAGATAGCGTAGGAGGATCGTGCTCACCGTGGGATCCTCCGCCGGCTGGGCGAAGCGCCAGGGGCTGAGCCCTTCATCGTCAAACTGCAGCGCCTGCACCAGCCGCCATTGATCCACGATGAACAGGTGGCCTTCCGGGCTGTGGTGGCGCGGTTCGCGCACCAGCACGGCTGCGGCATACGGCCACGCCGGCAAGCGCTGGCGGCGTATCGCAAGGCGCCGCCGCGAGGCGCCGCCGAAGGCGAGGCGCCGGCTGAGCTGCGCGTGCAGCAGCTGGGTGCCCAGCGTGCCGAATGTCCGGTGCGCTTCGACGCGCGCTACCTGCTCGAGGAGCCGCGCCCTGCGTGAACCCGGGGCGGTCTCCGCCAAGGAGGATGTGACATGCTCGCGCACATCCGCGCTGCGGCCCACCAGCAGCGGCCGTCCCGTCGTATCGGCGCACACATAGACCCCCGGCCCGCTCGGCAGCGCCTCGAGATCCGCCGCCGTCAGGCCGGGCGGCAACGCCGGCGCCTTCAGCAGCTGGCGCACGGCGCGCGTAAGCCGCTGCGCCTCGATGTGCTGCTGCGCGTATTGGAGAAACTGCCAGACGATGCCAGCGTCATCCAGCGCGCGGTGGCGCCGCGCGCACGGAAACTGAAACCGCTCGATCAGCGCGCCGAGATTGTGGTGGCGGTGGTGCGGATAGAGCAGGCGCGAGAGCCGCACCGAGCAGAGCCGCTCGGCGGCATAGTCGATGCGGTGGCGCGCAAACTCCTGGCGCACGAAGCCGTAGTCGAAGCCGGCGTTGTGGGCGACGAAGACGCAGCCCTCCAGCAGCTGCCGCAGCCGCCCGGCGATGTCACCGAACGCCGGCGCCGGCGCGACATCCTCATCCGTGATGCCCGTCAGGTACGTGATCATTGGGGGGATTGGACGCTCGGGGTTGACGAGGGTGGAGAACGTCTGCGCAACCCGGCCGCGCTCGATGCGGTAGAGGCCGACCTCGATGACGCGATCGTCAAGGGCGAGGCTGCCTGTCGTCTCCACGTCGACGATGGCGAGGGAAAGCTCCTCCAGCATGGAGCTAGCGGCCGCCCCACACCTTCTTGAGGTAGCCGGCCCGGCCGGAGCCGACCTTATACGCGTTGTAGTGGGCCGCCTGCTTCTTGTAATAGTGCTGGTGGTACTCCTCGGCGCGGTAGAACACCGAGGCCAGCACGATCTCGGTGGCGATGGGCTCGTCGAACTTGCCGGAGCGCGCCAAGCGCTCTTTGGACGCCTCAGCCAGCCGCTGCTGCTCGTCGTTGTGATAGAAGATCGCGGTGCGGTATTGCGTACCCTTGTCGGCGAACTGGCCGTTGACCGTGGTGGGATTGATGTTGCTCCAGAAGACGTCCAGCAACTGTTCATAGGTCGCTTTGGAAGGATCGTAGATGGCCTGGAGGGCTTCAGCGTGGCCGGTGGCGCCGGTGCTGACCTGCTCGTAGGTAGGATCGGCGGTGGTGCCGCCGGTGTAGCCGACGCTGGTGGAGATCACCCCCGGGGTTTCGTCAAACGGCTGCTGCAGGCACCAGAAGCAGCCGCCGGCGAAGGTGGCGGTCTCCGTGCGCGCCGTGCCCTGCTCTGCGGCGGCCATGCGTGCTCCTCCCATCAGCGCCAGTACGATGCTCAGGACGACCAGGACGAGGCCAAGGAGCCTTGTGGTGATTAATTCGTGCCGCTCATCAATGGGGGCCACGCGCCAGTTGAAGCGCACCATGATCCATTGATAGAGCGCAATCGACCGCTGCGGCGCGGCCAGGCTCAACAGCCCCACAGCCAATGCGCCGAGGGCCGACAACAGAATGCCCCACCGCACGCAAGAGATGATCGTTTCGGCGTCGAGCGGCATGGTACGCTTCCGAGTGTAGCACTGCAGGCGGGAGCATCGCAAGCGCTTGTCATCCGCTACGGTAGCCGTCAGCCCACAGCAAACAGCACACAGTGGGTCAAATCACGCATAACTCATGGGGCGGATGGACGCGGGAACGTTCCCGAGAGGGAGGCCCGGACACGCCGTCGTGCCGTGGCGGGGAGAGGGAGGGTTCCCCGAGGGAACGGCCCGCGGCCACAGCCGCCCCTTGGAATGAGTGAGACGCTACCGGGTGGACACGAGTTGGGAGGTTGGCTCACCGTAGCGCGAGGCTTCGCGCAGAATCAGGCCCCGCATGAAGGGGTTCCATTCAGCGAGACCGAGCGAGAGCGCTTCGGTATAGGCGTCCTGCGGGCGCCAGTACATGCGCATCGGCAGCGATACCCACCGCATGCCGAGCGACTCCACCAGCTCACGTTCGTGCTGCCGGGTTACGCGCGACTG
>JACQRD010000093.1 GCA_016206675.1 Candidatus Omnitrophota bacterium | reverse complement strand
GAACATCCCCTGGGGCAAGGCGTGCAATGAAGACGGGACGTTCAAGAGCCTCGAGGAGCTGCGGGCGCTGTACGGCGCCTCGGGGATCACCGGCGAGAAGCCCGTCATCGCCTACTGCCGCATCGGCGAGCGCTCCAGCCACACCTGGTTCGTCCTGAAGCACCTGCTGGGCTATGCCAACGTCAAGAACTACGACGGCAGCTGGACCGAATGGGGCAACCTCGTCGCCGCTCCCGTGGAGAAGCCGTAAAAGCTCGTTTGTCGGTTGTCGGTGACGTTGCCCGTCTCGTCGTTCGTCTGTCGGTCACGTCTCAAACGAACAACGTCACCGAACGACGACACGGGCCACGTAACCGACTGACGAATAACGTAACCGAGAGTGTGGCATGGCGAAACCTGAAGACTATTCTGAACGGAAAACCCAGCTGGCCGGATGGCCCGTGACGATTGTGACCTATAAGCTGGAGGCTCTATATCACACGACGATCGACAATCAAGACCCTGGCGCCTGGGTGGTGAAAGCCCAGGGTAGCACGAAAGAAGAAGCTGAATCGAAAGCCCTCAAGGAAGCTGCAGCGCTGATGGAAAAGGTCAAGCGCAGCAAGCCGCCCACCGGCTGCACCTCCGTGCCAGGGTTCTAGTCCAACCCGCCCGAAAATTCCCAAGCACCAAATCCCAAATTCCAAATAAGCACCAAACTCCAAGCACCAAACGGTTTGGACATTGGAGCTTGGTGCTTGGGATTTATTTGGTGTTTGGGATTTGGAACTTGGTGCTTTCTCAGGCGAGGTCTACAATAGGCTTATGGCCTGGCAGGCGCGGTTGATCGAGATGGGGGGCGCGCTGTGGTTGCGCGCGCGCGAGCGGCTGACGGTCGTACCCGCACGGTACCACCGCCGGGTGCTGATGGCCTGCGCCACGACCCTGGGTGTGAGCGTGGTGTTGCTGGGGCTGATCGCCTTCACCCAGTGGCGCGGCCGCCAGGCGCTGCGCAGCGACACCCGCGCCATCATCACGCAAGCCGGCGAGCAGCTGCTGCGCTCGCTGCAGAGTCGACGCGGCACACTCACCCTGCTGCGGGATACCCTCAGGCGCGCCGGCACGCTCAGCGCATTGGAACAGCACGCGATGGGCTCCAGCGCGGTGGCGCATACACGCCACCTGCTCGGCATTGGCCTGATACGTCCCGGCCAATCGCTGGTATGGTGGTCTGCGCCGTCCGGCCTGTCGCACGCGGAGTTGGCGGAGCTGGAGCGCGCGACGGCCGCGCGGCTGCGGCTGCGCAACAGCCGTCGGGTACCGGCCACTTTCGTCGTGGCCACCGCCCAGAAGCGCCAATGGTTGATCATGCTTGAGCCGCTGCGCCGCGATCCCAACACGACGGGTGCGATGATTGGCGCCTTCGACCTCGCACGGCTGCTCGAGGACTTTTTCACCTCCGGCATCCTGCAGGGCTATCCGGTCCAACTGCTCGATGAGCAGGCCGTCTTGTACCGGTCGCAGGATTGGATGCCACAGCAGCCGGCGCGCCCGCCGGTGATCGTGGAGCGCCCGGTCGCCCTCGACGCGGCCCAATGGACCATGCAGATGCAGCCTGGCACCAGCCGGGTGATCCAAACGCTGTCATGGTCCAACATGCTCCTCGTCGCGCTGAGCGTGATCGCCGGCGTCGGAATCACGGTGATCGTGTGGATTCTGGCGGCGCGCGCGTGGATTTTGCAGCGCGTGGTCGCCCGGCGGACGGCGGCCCTCCACCGCACCCTCCAACGGGTGAGGCAGCTGGCCACCACCGATGAGCTGACCGGCCTCTATAACCGGCGGTTTTTCCTCAACCGGCTGGCCTGGGAGTGCGATCGCGCCAAGCGTTACCAGCGCCCCCTGGCCTGCCTCATGGTCGACGTCAACGGCTTCAAGCGCGTCAACGACCACTTCGGCCACCTCGCCGGCGATCTGATCCTGAAGCAAGTGGCCCGGGAGCTGCGCAACGCGCTGCGCCAGTCGGACATCATCGCCCGCTTCGGCGGCGATGAGTTCGTCGTGGCCCTGCCGGAAACCACCTCGGCACAGGCGCAGTCCGTCATCGACAAGCTGCGCCAGGTCGCCATCCCCGTGCCGAAGACTGCACCGGACGGCCTGCCTCCCGTCAGCCTCAGCGTCGGTGTGAGTCGCACGATTGATCCCCACGACCGACCGGAAGATCTGCTGGAAGACGCAGACCAGTCGCTCTACGCCTCGAAACAGCGCCTCTACAACCGCATCAGCCGCCACTTCGGCGCCTCGACGGCCTCGTGAACCGATTCATCTAACCCCCTTTGGCCAAACAGGTTAGCGGTCAGATATACTTACATTATGGCCTCGTCACCCTTACGGGCATCTGTGGGATGGAGCGCACTTTCTGAGGCGGCAGGCGCGGGCAAGGAAGCCGCCGCCGCGGCGATGGAACAGCTGGCACCTCGCGAGCCGAAACTGGCGATCGCCTTCGGCTCCTCCTGGTTCGATCAACAAGCACTGCTGGATGGCATGCGCAGCGTGCTCGGCGCGCTGCCTATGGCCGGCGGCAGCACGGCGGGGGAGATCACGCCCGAGGGGCCGCGCAGCCACAGCTGTGCGGTGCTGCTGCTGGCGTCGGAGGAGGCGGCGTGCAGCATCGGCGCCGGCGAATCGGCGCAGAGCCATCCCCACGAAGCGGGCCAGCAGGCGGCGTATGCGGCCGCACGGGAATTCCCAAGCCAGCAGCGCACGGCCTTTCTGCTGTTCGGGGACGGGTTGGTGAGCGGAAGCACGGACATGATTCGCGGATTGCAGGAGGGGCTGGGGACCAGCTTTCTCATGGCCGGGGGCTTAACCGGCGATGACTTGCGCTTTTCGAGGACGTACCAATACGCTAACGGGCGCGCCATGAGCGGTGGGATCTCGGGCCTGCTGCTCGGCGGGGGGCTGAAAGTCGGCGTGGGGCTGGAGCATGGGTTCGCGCCGATCAGCCGGCCGCATCGGATTACGCGGGCGCGCGCCAACGTCCTCTTCGAGTTGGATCGGCTGCCGGCCAGCTCGGTCTATGAAGAGTACTTCGGGGCGGATCTCACCGCGCAGATGCGGCAGGAGCGCTTTACGAGGCAGGCCGTCGCGTTTCCGCTCGGCATGCAACAGCCGGATGGAGTATCCGGGTGGCTGCTCAGAAACGTTGTGGCCTTCGAACCCGACGGCAGCCTGCGATGCAACGCCGATGTCCCGGAGGGAGCCTCACTGCAACTGATGATGAGCAGCCCGCAGTCGGCGATGGAGGCGGCGGTGGTGGCCGCGCGGCAGGCGGTCACCTCCCTGAATCGCGTCGGCTGCGCGATCGTCTTTGCCTCCGCCGCACGCCGCGTGCTGTTAGGCAGCCAGAATGCCGCCCTGGAGATTGCGCGCATCCGTGAGGCGCTGGGATCGTCCGTCCCGCTGATCGGCGGCTATACGTACGGGGAATGTGCCACCACCGCGGCGGCCACGATGGCAGATCGCACGCCGGTCCATACCGAATCCGTGCTGGTGGTCGCCTTCGGCAAGTGAGACGCTCCGATGATTGCGATCTACGTCGTGCTCCTCATCAGTGTGCTGACCACGGTCGTGCTGATGGCCGGCGTGGGTGGCGGCTTGCAGTTGGCCTGCGGCGGGGTGTTGCTCGGTTCGCTGGCGTACCTGACGATGCGGGTCATCGGTGCTGAGCATGAGCGGCAAGAGTTGGCGAAGCTGCGCGCGACGTACGCGCAGCTGGATCAGCAGGCCAAATGGATCATCCGGGCCGACCTGGAATTACACCATGCCCAGGAAGAGCTGGATCGGCGGCTGGCCTCCCTCATGTCATTGCATCAATTGGGGCGCCAACTGCAGGTCAGCTTGAAGCCGGAGGAGGTCTTCCAAAAATTCGACGCGGCGATCGTCACCAACTTCGGCTTCTCGGTGGGGCTCTTCGGCGTCTGCCCCACGATGGGCGCCGTGGCGTGGCAGTCGCTGGTCGGTGTTACCCCGGAGGCGGCGGAGCGGTTGAGGGTGCACGTCACCGCGAGCGGGCTGTTGAAGCAACTGCTCGCGGATCCCACGCCGCGCCTGTGGCAGGCGGGCGGAGGGCTCAACGCCGCCCAGCGCGCGCTGCTCGATCTACTGGGAAGCTCCAGCGCCGTCGTCGCCAGCATCCTGCCGCACTCCGGCCCAGCCGGCTGCTTCATCCTCTGCCGCCCTGGGGTGCGGGTGAGCACCTCCAAAGCCGATGAGGAGCTGGTCAAGATCCTCGCCCATCAGCTCTCGACGGCCGTGGAGAATTCGGCCCTGTACGAGCATGCCTGGTCGGAGCAGCAGACGCTGGAGCGCAAGGTGCAGGAGCGCACGCGGGAGCTGGCCGAAGCCAACGCCGCGCTGACGCGCATGAACAAGGCGAAGAGCGACTTCGTCTCGGCCGTTTCCCACGAGCTGCGCACGCCGCTGGCCGCCATCAAAGGCTACGCGTCGCTGCTCAACAGCGGGCAGTTCGGCACGTTGGCACAGCCTCAGGCGGAACGGCTGGCCAAGATCGAAAAGCACGCCGATCTGCTCACACAGTTCATCACCAACTTGCTCGACATCGCCCGCATCGAGGCCGGACGCACGACGATGGAGCGCCGCGCCATTCCCGTGCAGGAGTTCCTCGCCACCATCCAGGAGCTGGTGCAGCCGCAGCTGCTCGCCAAGCGCTTGCAGCTGGCGATCGACCGCGATGGGGTGACCGAGCTGCTAGGCGATGCGCAGCATCTGCAGCGCGTCCTCGTCAATCTGCTCTCCAACGCCGTCAAGTACACGCCGGAGTCCGGGCGCATCAGCGTGGGCTTGCGGCGCGACGGGGCTTCGGTGGTGGTGACGGTCAGCGACAGCGGCTGCGGCATCCCGGCGGAGGATCTGCCGAAGCTGTTCCAGGAATTCTACCGCGCCAACGATCCGGTCAACCAGCAGATCCGGGGCACCGGCCTGGGGCTGGCACTCGTGAAGCGGATCGTCGAAGCGCACCGAGGCACCATCACCGTGGCCTCGCAGCGCGGCCAGGGGACGACCTTCACCGTCATGCTCCCTGCCGCGGCTGAGCCGCCCGCGCCATGACGCCGGCCGCGAACGGCGCAACCATCCTCATCGCGGACGACGACCCGGACCTGCGGGACATCCTCCGCTCCGTGCTGGAACCGGCGGGGTTTCTCGTCAGCGAGGCCCGCGACGGCGACGCGGCCCTGCGGATGATCCGCCAGTCGCCTCCGGATCTGGCGATTTTAGATTTCATGATGCCGGGCTTAAACGGCCCTCAGGTGTGCGAGCAGATCAAGCAGGATACGCTGCTGCGGCATCTGCCCGTCATCATGCTGACCGGCAAGAGCGAGGTGCAGGATAAAGTCTACGGCATCCACGCAGGCGCCGATGATTACGTCGTCAAGCCGTTTGAGCCGCAAGAGCTGCTCGCGCGGGTCTACATGGTGCTGCGGCGGACCGCCATCGACCTGGAAGCCAATCCCCTCACCAAGCTGCCCGGCAATCTCTCCATCCAGCGGGAGCTGGAACGGCGCATCGCCTCCAGCGGAGGGCTGGCGGTCTGCTACATCGACCTCGACCGGTTCAAGGCCTTCAACGACCACTACGGCTTTGAGCGGGGGGATCAGGTGATCAAACAGACGGCGGAGGTGCTCATCTTGGCCGCGCAGTCGCAGGGCAGCGGCCATGATTTCGTCGGCCACATCGGGGGGGACGACTTTCTGCTGATGACGACCGTGGAGCGCGCCGAGGGGGTGTGCCGGACGATCATCGAGCGGTTCGACGCGATGGTGCCGCAGTTGTATGACGAGGCGGACCGGACGCGGGGCTACCTGCTGCACAAAGACCGCAAAGGGCAGGAAGTGAAAGTGCCGCTGCTCTCCATTTCGATCGCCTTGGTCACGAACGAGTGGCACCCACTGACCCACCCCGGCCAAGTGGCCAAGATTGGCGCCGAATTGAAGGCGTACGCCAAGCAGTTCGACCGCAGCATCTACGTGAAAGAGCGCCGCCAACCCTCTTCAGGCTGACGGCGCGCGTTGGTGGACGGACGTTAGCGGGAAGCTTCCGGTTCGTGGACGCGGATCCACATGACGGTGCCGCGGCTGAGCGTGGGGCGCCCGTCGCGGACGATAAACCCCTGATTGTCCCCTTCCCGAATGTCGATATCCGTCCGGCGGACGGTGTCCAGCCGCTGACGGCGCTGCTCCACCTCGACGTGCCGCCGGGCTTCAATGGCTTCGCGAATGGCGACATGCAGCTCGGGCAGCGAGGAGAGACGCCCGATCAACCGCAGGCGCTCCTGCTCCAGGCCGATCACCTGCTGGATCAGCTCGGCCCGCTGCCGCTGCACCTGGTCGTACGACTGCTGAAACCACGCCACTTCCTGTGTTAGCCGCTGGGCGTCACCCGCCAGCCCCTGTGCTTGCTGATCCAACCGCGCCATCTCACCCGTGGCCGAGGCCAGGTGCGCCTTCGCCGTGCCGAGCTCCTGCTGCAAGAGCGCTTCCCGCCGGGCTAATTGATCTTCCCGCTGCTGCAGCGTCGTGATGACGGCGTTGCGCTGTGCGACGCCTTCCCGCAACCGGCGCGCTTCTTGTTGGAGGGTGCTTCCCCACAGCCATGCGACCGCGGCGGCGGCGATGAGGGCCGCCGCCCACATGGCCCGCAGCCCCCACGCGGACCGCCGGCTCTTCGGGTTGCGCAGCGCCGCCGGCGCTTCGGCCGACGGCTTGGGCGCGTAGAGGAAGGCGTGAAGCCGGTTGCGGGTTGCCTCTTCGAGCGGCAACCACTCCAACCCCACCGTATGCCAGCGCCGCTTGCGCGACGGCGAAGACCAGCGCACGGTGCCCGTAATCGTCACCGGCCCCTCTTCTCCAGGCAGCGAGAAGCTGGCGGTGATCTGCTCCCCTTCCCGCCGAGGCTCCCCGATGAGCAGGGCGGCTCCCCGCTCGCTGATGTTCAGCATCCGGCCGTCGCAGGGCAACAGATCGCTGGCGGCGCAGTATTGCGCCCGGCTCTCATGCGCCACACGGACGGTTGTTCGTCGCTCCTGCATAGCCTTTATCCTTCCGTCATGGCGTGTAACGCGGTCCGGGCCTCATCAGGCAGGCTGGTGAAGCAAAAGCCACTGCAGTAGCCGGGAGGCTCCTGCAGGGCGCGCTGCCACATGATCTTCGCCCGCGACTCAATCGGCGCGCGGCCCGGCAGGTGCAGGCGCATGCGGATGGCCTCCAGCAGCTCGCGATCCGTCTGCAAGCCGATGCCGGTGGCGCTGACGTCCCGCACCGCCCCGGTAAACATGGGATGATCGGAGCCGTTGAGCAGCTCGATGAAGGCGTCCTGCACTTTGGCGCGGGGGGCGACCCGCCGCTCGCCGTGCGCCCGGAAGCCGGCGAACTGCTGCTTGAGCTGCTCGAGCGCCTTGCCGAGCACGACCTCCTGCCGGCGGGAGGTCGCCAGCTCCTCCTCCAACTGCCGGCAGCGTTGCTCGAGCGCCTCGCGCTTGACGCGCTCCTCGCCCAGATACCACTCCGCCTCCTGGCGCTGCCGCTCGGCGGCTTCGGTGCGCTGCGCAGCTTCCTGCAAGCCGGCGACTTGGGCCTCGAGGTGCCGCGCGTGCTCGCGCGACTCGCCCAAATACCACTCGTTCTCCTCCCACTGTTTCCGGAAGGTGAGTGCCTCCTGCTGCCATCGCTCCAATTCCGTCTTGTAGTGGTGAAGCTGCTGGTTCACGTCATTGAATTGGGCTTCCAGGCCGGCGGCGCGCGCGCGCTCCTCTCCGAGATACCAGCTGGCCTCGTTGCGCTGGCGGCGCAAGGTCTCCAGCTCCTCGGTATACGCTTTCAGCGTGCCCATGGCCTCCTGCAGCTGGGCCTGCTGGCGCTCCAGCTGCGCAGCCACGTACTCGCCGGCGGCTCCGACGCCGAGCAGCTCGATCAACTGCTCGCGCCCGATCAACCCGAGGTGATACGTCTTGGCGGTCCGCTGGGCCGGCACCGTCACGGCCCCGGAAGCCACCAAGAGCCCTTGATCCAGATTCGCCCCGTGCATGGCCCGGGCGACCTGCTCTACCGTCCGCTTTTCAAGAAACGGACTGTGCCCCACGACGGCCAGCGCACTTTTCACCCCATCCTTCTGGATGATGCGAAACGTGCCGGCGACGTGGGTGGAGGGCAGCTCGGCGACCAACTGATAGCCCTGCCGCTCAAACGCGCGCCAGACCAGCTGATCGATCAATCCCAGGCTTGCGGGCAGCCGCTGCGCTGCCGACGGCGCTCGGCGCGCCCACGATCCGAACACGCTCCCCCGCCCCACAACCCACACCCAGGCCGCAGCCGCCAGCAGCAGTGCCAGCATCACGATGGCTGCCCCGGACGGCGGGCGGGCTAAGCGAAGCGGCGCGGCGGCCTGGCCAGGTTCCGGCGCGGTCTCGGGCGGACGCTGCGCAGGCCGCCTGGGTGCTGCGATCGGCTCGGCCGGAGGCGGCTGCGCCGGAGGTGTTAAATCAATCTGCATCGTCCAGGGGACGGGGGTAGCTCGCGCCAACGCCTCTTGCATTGCACGGAACCGGTCGCTGGTCCGAGGAGGAGCCGCCGCCCCAAGGATCGTGCCGCCGGCTAAGGCCACCTGCACCGACGCGGTGCCGACGGAGGCCGGGTGATCGATCTCGATCAGGATGCGGCTTGAGGTGGACCGGACGCGGTAGGTGTACGAAGCACTCAGCGCAATGTGGAGCGAGCGCAGATAGCGAGGCGCTTGGGGCCTGCCGGACTCGTATCGCGCCGTGATGCTGCGGACAACACCCTTGGCGATGAGCGACTGCTCCGGCAGCGAGGCGATCACCCGCCGGGAAGGAAAGTCCACCATGATCACGGGCGGCGACTCTTGAAACCGGCTGCGGACGGCCACCGGCTTCTCGGCGTCCACCTGCAGCGCGATGAGCGTGGTGGCCATCGGCGATGGATCGGGCGGCTGTGCTGCCCATGCCGCGTTGATGTGAAGACAGGCCAGCACGAGGCCGGCGAACAGCTTAGAGCGTGCGCGCCACATCATTGACCTGCACATCGGCGATGGCCCACTCCGGCAGGACTGTCGCCGCGCAGACCCCCTCCTGGATGCGCTCCACCCGCGCCTTCGCCAGCACCTGCTCATCGCGCACGATCGAGAGCACCTCCCCGATCTTCACCGTGTCCCACCCAAGGCTGACGACGACAAAATTCCACTCCGGATGCACCGAGACGATACGCCCCTGCAGCGCGGATGCCCCATCAGGGCTGACGAGGATGCGCTCCAGCTCCACTTGGGTCGTTGACGCCCCGCGCGCTGCATCGTCGCGCCGCTGCAGCACCATGGCCAGCTCGCCCTGGAGCTGATCCATCTGCTGTTGCATCGCCGCCAGCCGCGCCTGCAAGTCGCGGACGGTGCGGTTTTCTTCGGTCAGCCGGCCGACCGCCTCTTCCACCTTGGCATTGGCCGCCATCAGCGCGTCGGAAAGCTGCCGGGACGCGTCTTGTTCTTGGACCAGTTGCTGCGTGAGCCGCTCATGCGAAACCAGCGCCTCGCGATAGTGCCCTTCCAGTTGCCGGCGATGCCCCGCTTCGTGTTGATAGCGTCGGTCAGCGCGGCGCCGCAAGACGTCTTCCCCGATGGCAACACCCAGCAATCCGATGCCAGCCGCCGTCACGACGGCCCAACGAATGTGGCTCACCAAGGGTCCTTTCATGAATTCACCCAACAAAAATCCCCAAGGACACGAAGTCCTTAGGGTGAGCGTGTGCTTCGGATTGTGTCACGGCGTTGCGTCCCCACGAAGCCCATCCACAGCGGCGATCGACGTTCCGTACAAGTCCTTGCGGTCAGCGTATTGAAGACACACTACCAAGTGGGCTTTGCCTTGTCAACAGGAGAAACGAATGGGGACGAGAGGATTTGGCGCCTCCGCTCTCCGCCTTCGGCGGATCGCTCCGGTCGGCCACCCGGCCCTCGCAAGGAAAGTTGCCGCTCCTGTTCGTCACGGCAACGTGAATTGTGCTCGGGCCTCCCTTCAAATCCTCTCGTCTACAAGTGAGAGGAAACAGATGGGGACGAGAGGATTTGAACCTCCACGCCTTGCGGCAATAGGCCCTCAACCTATCGCGTCTGCCAGTTCCGCCACGTCCCCCTGTGTCAGTTCGTAGTTCAGAGTTCGTAGTTCGTAGCGAAAAACTTGTCGCGGAAACCTTTTCTATGAACACCGAACTACGAACTACGAACCGCTGACTGTCTTTTTTGCTTTCTTTCTAAGGGAAGACCTGTCACTGCCCCTTCGGATGCCGAGGAGACGAGTTGCGCGTATTTTGCCATTACGCCCGTCTTATAGCGAGGCGCCGGCGGCTTCCAGGCGGCTCGGCGGCGCGCCAGTTCCGCTGCGGAGAGGGCCGCGTCCAATCGCCGCGCGGCGACGTGGAACGTGATGTGATCGCCGTTGCGCAACAGCGCAATCGGCCCGCCCACCGCCGCTTCAGGTGCGACGTGGCCGGCCATGAGGCCGCGCGTCGCTCCGGAAAACCGCCCGTCGGTTACCAAGGCCACTGATTCCCCCAGCCCCTGTCCCACGATGGCGGCCGTCACGCCCAGCATTTCGCGCATGCCGGGCCCGCCCTTCGGGCCCTCGTAGCGCACCACCACCACATCGCCCCGCGTGATGCGACGCTGCTGAACGGCGCGGAAGGCCGCCTCTTCGGAATCGAAGACGCGGGCGGTACCGGTGAACTTTGTCGGCTCATGGCCGGTGATTTTTACGACACAGCCTTCCGGGGCCAGATTGCCGCGCAGGATGACCAATCCCCCGCTCGACTTCAGCGGCCGCTTCACCGGCCGCACGACGTCCTGGCCGGCGGTTTCATTCGCCCGCTTCGCTTCCTCTCCAATGTTCCGCCCGGTGATCGTTAGCGCGCTGCTGTGCAATCGCTTCGCCTGCGCCAGCCGCTTCGCCACCAGCGCGATGCCGCCGGCCCGATACAGATCCGTCGCGACGAACCGCCCCCACGGCTTCAGGTCCGCCAACAGCGGGGTTTTGCGGCTGATGCGGTCGAAGTCGTCGATGGCCAGCGGCACGCCGGCTTCGCGAGCGATCGCCAGCAGATGCAACACCGCGTTGGTGGAGCCGCCGGTGGCGGCGACGGCGGAGATGGCGTTCTCCAGCGCCTTGCGCGTGACGATGCGGCGCGGCCGAAGGTCGCGGCGTAAAATCTTCATGACCAGCTGGCCGGCCTCGAAGGCCACATCGTCCTTCAAGGGATCAGTGGCCGGCACGCTAGCACTGCCCATCGGTGAAAGACCCAGCACCTCGATGGCCATCGCCATCGTGTTCGCGGTAAATTGCCCGCCGCACGCCCCCGGCCCGGGACAGGCGCAGCTTTCCAGCTCGTGCAGATCGCGCTCTGTGATCTTGCCGGCGGCACAAGCCCCCACCCCTTCAAAGACATCCTGGATGGTGACGTCCTTGCCTCGGAACCTTCCGGGCGCAATCGAGCCGCCATAGAGCATCAACCCGGGCAGATTCAGCCGCAGCAGCGCCATCACGGTGCCGGGGATCGTTTTGTCGCAGCCCGAGAGTGCCACCAGCCCGTCGAAGAGATGGCCCCGCGCAACCAACTCGATGGAATCGGCGATGACTTCCCGACTGATGAGGGAGGCTTTCATGCCTTCAGTGCCCATCGAGATGCCGTCGGAGACGGCGATGGTGTTGAACTCGATGGGCGTGCCGCCAGCTGCGCGCACACCGGCCTTGACCCTCTCGGCCAGGTGGCGAAGGTGAGAGTTGCACGGCATGACTTCGATCCAGGTATTGGCGATGCCGATGAGCGGCTTGCGCATATCCGCATCGGTAAACCCGACGGCTTTGAGCATCGCGCGCGCCGGCGCGCGTCCTGGGCCATCCAGCAACACCTTGCTATGGGAACGGATATTTACCATGATCGTGACTCCGTGACTCCGTGACTCCGTGACCTCGTTTACCGGCTTTACGGAGTCACGAGGCCACGAAGACACGAGGTCACAATTTTAGTAGTCGATGCCTTCTTGCGCTGGAATCTTCTGCTGCCAGGGGTGCTTGATCTCCCGCATCTCCGTGACCAGGTCGGCGCGGTCGATCAGCGCCTGCGGCGCGTTGCGCCCGGTCAAAATCAGGTGCAGCGATGGCGGCTTGGCATCCAGCAGGCCCAATACGTCCTCCAAGCTCACGAGCTGCACGCCGGCGTAATCGATGGCATAGATCAGCTCGTCCAGCACGATCAGATCGTAGGCGCCTGACGCGATGCGCTGCCGTGCCTGCGTCAGCGCGTCGCGCGCCGCAGCCAAGTGCTCCTCGCGCGGCTTCTTGTCGCCCATGTAGCCGACAAAACCCTTGCCCAGCTGCAGCACTTCCAACTGCGGTGCGAGGCGCTTGCCCATCTCCACTTCCCCGAAGACGACGGGCCAATCGCCCTTGAAAAACTGGATCACCAGCACCTTCCAGCCGTGCCCCAGCGCCCGCAACGCCGCGCCTAGTGCTGCGCTCGTCTTGCCTTTGCCGTTGCCGGTATAGAGAATGATCAATCCGCGGCGGGATCCGCCCCGCCCCGGCGATTGCGATTGGCGGGCTGGGGCAGGCATGGACGAGTAGTCTAGCACGGCCCCAGCGCCGACTCAATCTCCCGCCGGCGCGAGGCGAACGCGGCGTCGTCGAGCACGGGGACGAGCTGCTCCAGCGCGACCGGCGCGTCGAGCTCGACCCACGACTTGCAGCCGGCGTACTGCGGCGCAGCCAGGATCGTCTTCGGCGCCATGCGGAAGGCGCGCACGATGACGATCATCAGCGGCTGGTCCGGCTGCCACTTCAGCCGCTGGGTGAGGAAGGCGTCGTTATAGACATGAAACGGCTCAAGCCGCTTGACCACCTCCGGATCATGGGCGAGGGCGGCGTGCGCCGCCTGCCCGAAGAGGCCGAAGCGCACTTGCCCCTCCGACGCGCGGGCGGCCTTCGCGAGGTCGAAGTAGCCCTGAAATGGCTGGCGCAGATACTGCACCGCTTGGTGCTCAAACGTCGGATAGAAGACGAAGGATGGCGCGGCCAGCTCAAAGCCGCTGCCCGGCTCGATCAGCCCGCCTTTGCGGATGAGCACGAGCTGCTCGCCGCGTCCCATCGCCTCAATGACCGTTGCCCACTCTTTGAGGGCAATAGCACAGTCAGCAACGATGTGATGACCCATGAGCGACTCGTACCTCTGGCCACGGGTGACGCGGAGCGGGGCCCCGCGCCGGACCGCAGGCGCAGGGGGATGGGGGGCCAGAGAAAGCGCTCT
>JACQRD010000091.1 GCA_016206675.1 Candidatus Omnitrophota bacterium | reverse complement strand
GCCCCGCCCCAGACGGTAGTACGGGTTGGCTCATTCGCAATTGGGGCGGGGCAGCCGCTGGTGCTGATCGCCGGCCCGGACACGATTGAGAGCGAGAAACATCTGCTCTCGCATGCGGAGCGCATCGCGAAGATGTGCAGCCGCGCCGGCGTCTCCTACGTGGTCAAGTCGAGCTATGACAAAGCCAACCGCACCTCGGGGGCGTCGTTCCGCGGCCCAGGCCTGAAGCAGGGGCTGAAGATCCTGGCGGCGGTCAAGCGCAAGCTGCATCTGCCGGTCCTCAGCGACGTGCATTGCCGCGAGGAGGTCGCCGCGGCGGCACAGGTGCTGGACATCCTCCAGGTGCCCGCGTTTCTCTGCCGGCAGACAGACTTCGTGCAGGCGGTGGCCAAGGCCGGCAAGCCGATGAACATCAAGAAGGGGCAGTTCTTGGCCCCCTGGGACATGAAGCATGTCGTCGAGAAGGCGCATACCGCCGGCAACCGCCAGGTACTGGTGACGGAGCGGGGGGCAAGCTTCGGCTACAACAACCTGATCTCCGACATGCGCAGCCTGCAGGTCATGCACAGCTTCGGCTGCCCGGTCATGTTTGACGCCACGCAGTCGGTGCAGCTGCCGGGAGGCCTCGGCCAGGCCTCCGGCGGCCAGCGGGAGTTCGTGCCGACGCTGGCACGGGCCGCCGTGGCCACCGGCTACTGCCACGGGTTATTCATGGAGATCCATGAAGACCCTGATCGCGCCCCAGTTGATGGACCAAACATGCTGAAACTTTCTGACCTGCCCCAGTTGCTGGATGAAGTGCAGCGTATTCGGGCAGCGTTGCAGCATCAGCGTCGATGGTGACGTTATTCGGTGACGTAGCCCGTATCGTCTGTCGGTGACGTGGTTCGTGTCTCAAGTGAGACGAACTACGTAACCGAACTACGACACGGGCCACGTAACCTACACACGAATACCGACAAACGGATGAGCATTCAACGTGCACGGGAGGTCCTGCGCATCGAGGCGGAGGCGATCCGGCGGCTGATCCCCCGGATCGGACGATCATTCGAGGCGGCCATCAGCCTGCTGGCCAGCTGCAAAGGGCGGGTGGTCGTCACCGGAATGGGCAAGGCCGGCCTGATCGGGCAGAAAGTCTCGGCCACCATGTCATCGACGGGAACGCCCAGCCACTGGGTGCATCCTGCTGAAGCCACCCATGGCGATCTGGGCCGCATCACGAAGCACGACGTCATCATCGCCCTCTCCAACAGCGGCGAGACAGAGGAGCTGACCCTCCTGCTGCCGGTCATCAAGCGCATCGGCGCCCCCCTGATTACGCTGACCGGCCATCCGCGCTCAACGCTGGCCCGGCACAGCGACGTGGTGCTGGACGTCAGCGTGCGGCGGGAAGCCTGCTCGCTCAACCTGGCCCCCACCTCGTCGACGACCGCGATGCTGGCGATGGGCGACGCGCTCGCCGTGGTGCTGGCGGAGCGCAAGAAGTTCAAGGAGCGCGACTTTGCGCTGCTGCATCCCGGCGGGCAGCTGGGCCGCCGGCTACTGCTGAGGGTGCGCGATCTGATGCGCACTGGGGCCTCCCATCCGGTCGTGCGCGACACGGCGAAGGTCAAGGCGGTGCTGCTGGCCATCACGAAGGCCCGGGCCGGGTCTGCGAGCGTGGTGGACCGGCGCGGACGGCTGGCCGGCATCTTCACCGACGGCGACTTACGGCGCCACCTGGAGTCCAACGGCAGTCTGACTCAGCGGCGCGTCCGCGACGTCATGACGCATCACCCCAAGACGATCGATCCGGACCATCTGGCGGCGGAGGCGGCCCGCCTGATGCGCGATTACCGCATCGATGAGCTGGTGGTGGTGGACCGGCAGGGCAAGCCGGTCGGCCTGCTGGACGTGCAGGACTTGCTGAAAGCCGGCCTCTGATGCCCACCCACCTGCAGGAGCTCTATGACACCCTGCGCGTCAGTGCGGGGTCCAGCCGTCAGGCAGCCGCGGCATTGGATGATCCATTCATCATCCAATTGGTGCAGCTGCTGTTCTCCTTTGGCATCCAGTGCCGGGCCAGCGACATTCATATCGAGCCGACCCGCGACGGGGCCCGCATCCGCTATCGCATCGACGGCATGCTCCAGGAAATGCTCCGGCTCTCACCCGACGCCCGCGATCCGCTGATCCGTTCCATCAAGGTACGGGCCAATCTCGCCACGGACCAGGTCGGCCGCAGCAAGCCGCAGGACAGCCACATCGACTTCGAGGTAGATGGGCGAAAATTGGATCTGCGGCTCGCCTCGTTTCCGACGATCTATGGCGACGTGCTGGCCATTCGTGTGCTGGATCAGTCTGCCCCCCTGCGCGAACTGGATCATCTCGGGCTGCCGCCCGCGGTGCAGAAGGACTTCCACATGCTCATCCATGGGCCCAACGGGTTGCTGCTCGTGACCGGGCCGGCGGGCAGCGGCAAGACCACCACGTTGTATGCGGCGCTCAACAAGCGGCGTTCCTCCACGACCAAGATTCTCACGCTGGAGGATCCAGTGGAATACCAGCTGGAGGGATTGGACCAAGCACAGATCAATCCCCACGTCGGCATGACGTTCGCTTCGGGGCTGCGGGCGTCGCTGCGGCAGGATGCGAACATCATCTTTGTCGGGGAGATCCGCGACAAAGAAACGGCGGAGATCGCTATCCGGGCGGCGCTGACCGGCCACCTGGTGTTTTCCACCCTGCACACGCGCCATTCGCTGGGAGCGGTCGTCCGGCTGCTCGACATGGGCATCGAACTGCACCTCATTCTCGCCGCGCTGACCGGTTCGATGGCCCAGCGGCTCGTGCGCGTCGTGTGCGGTGCCTGCGCACAAGCCGACACGACGGCCAGGCTGCTGGCGTCCAAACTGTGGCAGCAGGAAACCGGGGCCTCCCCGCCGGAGGGCATGTTCGCGGGTCTGCGGCGGGGGATAGGCTGCCGGGCCTGCAACGGGACCGGCTATCGGGAGCGCATCGGCATCTTTGAGTTGCTCGTGCTGACGGAGGAATTCCGCCGGATCATGGCCGACCACCAGCCCGGCCAGCTCTACAAGGCAGCTGTTGCGGTCGGCAAGCTGCGGACCATGCTGGTGGACGGGTTGGAGAAAGCTGCACGTGGAGTGACGACGATCGAGGAGCTGCTCCGCGTGACCGGGGAAGCCGAGGAACTGCCGGCATGAGCCTGTCACAGGAGCTGACCGCGCGCGCCTCCAAGGTGAGCGTGCTGCTGGTGGATGTCGATGGGGTGCTCACCGACGGCCGCATCATCTACGCCGAGCACGGCGATGAGCTGAAAAGCTTCGACGTGCAGGACGGCGCCGGCCTGGTTTTCTGGCACCGGGTCGGCCTGAAGTCCGCCATCATCAGCGGGCGGAAATCCAAGCTGGTCAAGCGCCGCGCCCAGGAGATGAAGGTGGACTTCCTGGTGCAGGGCCAGCTGATCAAGCTGCCGGTCTACGAGCAGATGCTCAAACGCTTCCGGGTCGCCGATGAGCAGGTTTGCGCCATCTGCGACGACGTCATGGAGCTGCCGATCGCCTTGCGGGTGGGCCTGGCGGTGGCGGTGCCCAACGCGGTCGATGAGATCAAGCGGGTCAGCCACTACGTCACCCACCGGGCCGGAGGCCGCGGAGCCGTCCGCGAGGTGGTCGACCTGATCCTCAAGGCCAAAGGCCTCGCCGAGCAAGTCCTCCAGCGTTATCAATAATTGTCATCAAAGGGTTGGGATTGCCGAAGATACGTAAGAAATTGTAAAAGATTTGCAGATTTTAGATCGGATATGGCATACTTGCGCCATGAAGAAAAACGGGACGGTCCATAACGAGCAGATTATGACGCTGCGCGAGGTCGCTAAGTACCTCGGGCTGCACGTCATGACGGTCTACAAGCTCACTCGCGAAGGCCGGGTGCCGGCTGCGAAAATCGGCGGCCAGTGGCGTTTCAAGCGCGATGTGCTGGATGAGTGGCTTGAGACCCAGATGAACCGCCACTCCGCGTAATCCGTAGCAAATCCGCTTCCCTCGTTCGGAGTTCGTTGTCCGTAGTTCTTAGCCAATGGGACGACTCACCGAACTCCGAACTATGCACAACGAACCATCCTGCGTTTCGCCTCGTTTCCCCTCACAAATCTTGACCATCCCCTCGACGAAGCGTATCATAAGCGTTTGTGCATTGAAGCCATGATCCCACCACCTGCCGGCGTCCCGCCACAAGGCGGGACGGCCAGAAAACACGGAGAAACCCTTTTGGTCTGGCCAGGCGGCACCCCACGTGTCGCGAAAGTTCAGCCATCTTCCATCGTTGTTCTATCTGTATGGTGCCGCCTCCGGCAGGTGGTGGGATGAAACATCCCATCCGTCGACGGCTTATCTATTTGGCGTTCCAGGGCTTGCGCGGCCTCATCCAGTGGCTGCCGCTGGAGCTGGCACGGGCCTTCGGCCGTCTGGTCGGGACGGCGGCCTATGGGCTGCTGCCGCTGCAGCGCCGTCTGGCGCTGGAGCACGTGCGCGCGGCCTTCGGCGAGACGCTGACGGCCGCCCAGCGGCGCGGCATCGTCCGGCGCATGTTTCTGAACCTTGGTCAAAACGGGATGGAGTGGCTTCAGCTGCCGCGATGGAGTGCGGCACGGCTGCAGCGGCTGATCACCAGCGATGGGGTGGAACATCTGCGGCAGGCGCTGGCGGAGGGCCACGGCGCGATCGTCGTCTCCGGCCATCTGGGCAACTGGGAGCTGATGCCCTTGTACCTGCGCAGCCTCGGATTCGAAGGCCAGGTGCTGGCCCGGCGGCTGCGGTATCCGGAATATGAGCAGTTTTTAATCGGCCTGCGCCGGCGCTTTGGGATCAGCACGCTGGTGCGGGGCTCGCTGAAGGACGTGGCTAAGCTGCTGCGCGAGAACAAGATTGTGGGGATGCTGCCGGATCAGGACACCGACAGCTTAGACGGCGTCTTCGTCGACTTCCTGGGACAGCCGGCCTACACGTCGGTGGGGCCGGCGGCCCTGTCGGTGATGACCCACGCCCCCATCGTGCCGGTGTTCAACGTGCGGGAAGGCAAGCGCTTCCACCTGATCGTGGAGCCGCCGCTGCGCGTGCCTGATAGCCCCGATCGGATGGAGGCCATCCAGCAGCTGACCCAGGCCTGGAGCGACGTGGTGGCTTCCTATATCACGCGATACCCCGACCATTGGGTATGGATGCATCGTCGCTGGAAAACCAAACCCTCACTAGCACACAGCACACAGCACACAGCAAACAGTCAACAGCAGCCAGCGAAAGGGTCGCAGATGGCTTTAGCACTGTGTGCTGTCTGCTGTCTGCTGTTTGCTGAACTTGGATGCGGAAAGCGGACGAGCCAAGCCACGACGGAGGAGTCGGCAGCCACGGGTGCTCCAAATGCCACGCAGCACATGAGCGGCTTCACGCTGACCGGCTACCAGGACGACGGCAGCAAGAAATGGCAGCTCAACGGCCAGGGAGCCACCGTGGAGGGGAACATCGTCACCATCCACCAGCCGAACGCCATCGGCTTCGATCCGGTGCGCCAAGCGCATCTGACCGCCAGCCTCGCCCAAGTCAACCAGAATAACCGCCACATCCGCCTGGAGCACAACGTCACCATCCACACCGACGACGGCCTCTGGTTTTTCTCGCCGGTGCTGTACTGGATACCGGATCAGAACAAAGCGGCCACGGATCTGCCGGTGCGCATCGAAAGCGATCATATGCTGCTGCGCGGCCGCGGCTTCAGCGGGATGACCCAGCTGAAACAGGCGGTAATCGCCTCCGATATCGAGATGGTGCTCAACCCCAGCGATCACGAGCCGCTCTCGGGCGGGGCGGCCCGCCAGGTGACCATCACCTGCGACGGGCCGCTCTCCTTCGATTATGGCACCGGCGTGGCGACCTTCGAGCACAACGTCCACATCAAGGACCCCAACGGCGACGTCTACTCCGACAAACTGATCGCCTACCTGGATCAAGCCAACCACACCATCCGCTACGCCGAGGCCATCGGGCGCGTGCGCATCCACCAGCATCAGAATACGGCCCTCAGCGAGAAGGCGGTGTACGAGCCGGCCATCGGCAAGATCACCCTGGTGGGCAAGCCGTCGCTGCTGATTTATCCGCAGCAGGGTGAGGGGCAGGCGCAGTTGTCCTTCGGCGGGCTGCTGGAATCCAAGCCGAAGGTGCCGCTGCCCCACCAGCCGAAGGCGCCGGAGTCCTAATGGGGGCCGGCCTGCAGACCGAGCGGGTGGTGAAGTCGTACGACGGCCGGCCGGTGGTCGACGGGGTCGACATCGGAGTCAGCCGGGGGGAGATCGTGGGCCTGTTGGGCCCCAATGGCGCCGGCAAGACGACGACCTTCGCCATGATCGTGGGCTACGTTACTCCTGACGGCGGCCGCATTACGCTGGATGGGCGCGACCTCACCCCGCTGCCGATGTACCAGCGCGCCCGGCTGGGCATCGGCTACCTGGCGCAAGAGCCCTCGATTTTCCGCAAGATGACCGTCGAGCAGAACATCATGGCCATCCTTGAAACGCTGGAGCTGACCCGCACGCAGCGCCGGCAACGGCTGGATGCGCTGCTCAACGAGCTGGGCATCACGCACCTGGCCCGCCAGCGGGCCTTTACGCTCTCCGGGGGCGAGAAGCGGCGGCTGGAGATCACCCGGGCGTTGGTGACCAACCCGCAGTTCATCCTGCTGGATGAGCCGTTCTCCGGCATCGACCCCATCACCGTCTTCGAAGCCCAGGAGATCATCCGCGAGCTGCGCAACCGCGGTCTGGGCATTCTGCTGACCGACCACAACGTCCGCGAGACGTTGGAGATCACCGATCGCGCCTACATCATGGCCGAGGGGCGGGTGCTGATCGCCGGCACCGCGCACGATCTGATCACCGACCCCCGCGCCCGCGAGATCTACCTCGGCGAGAAGTTCCGCCTGTAACCGGGAGCCCGCATGTTTGGTAAAATGGCACGCCCCAAAACCCCGGCCGTGTCGTTCGGCGACTCAAGCGTGGCCGATACCGCGCCGTGCCAGAAGACGCTGAAGCTGCGCGTCAAGGCGGAGGCGATTCGGCCCGTGCGGGAGGCTGTCGTGGCCGAGTTTCAGCGGGAGGCGGCCCTGCCGGGTTTCCGCAAGGGCAAAGCTCCAGCTGATCTCATCGAGCGGCAGTACGGCAAGTCCATCCAGGATGAGACGCTGCAGCGCATCACCAAGGCCACGCTGGAGGAAACCGCGAAAACGCACGAGCTGAAGCCCGTGGGACCGTTTGAGGTGCGCGCCGTCAGCTTCAGCCCGGCCGGGGAGCTGGCGTTCGAGGCGACGGTTGAAGTGGAGCCGGTCTTCGAGCTGGGTCCGTACAAGGGCATCGCCGTGCCTGAAGGCTCCGATGCGGTGGCCTCGCAGGAGCTGGAGGAGGCGCTGAAATCGCTGCAGGAGTCGTCGGCGCAGTTAGTCCCCGGCGCGGAGGGGCAGCCGAAAGAGCGCCACGTGCCCCCGCTCGATGACGAGCTGGCGAAGGATGTGGGGCTGAAGGACCTGGCCGCGCTGAAGGAGCACGTGGAGGCGAAGCTGCGCGAGCAGAAGCGCGCGGCGAGTGCCCGCGCCAAAGAGGCGGCACTCTCCGAGGAGCTGCTGAAGCGGCACGCCTTCAGCGTGCCGCCGCGGCTGGTGGACCATCAAACCGAGCGGCTCACGCGGGATTTTACCGTGCGGCTGCTCTTCAGCGGTGTGGCCGAGGAGCAGGCGAAGCAGGAGACGGCGAAGTTCACCGAGCAGCTGCGCCAGGCGGGCGAGCGGCACGTGAAGCTCTCCTTCATCATCGACCGCATCGCCGAGCAGGAGCAGGTCGCCGTGACCCAGCAGGAGCTGGTGGAGCGGCTCTGGCAGCTGGCCCGAGGATGGAAGAAAGACCCCGCGGAGGTCCGCGCCATCCTCGATGCCCAAGGGCTGTGGCCGTCGGTCTATTCCGCCATCCGGCAGGAGAAGACGATGAGCCTGCTGCTGGCCGCGGCCGTCGTCACCAACGGCAGCGCACAATCAACGACATCATCGAAGGCGTCCTAAGAGCAGAGAGGGAGGAGCGCATGAGGAGTCACGGGCAGGTGCTGGTTCCGATGGTGGTGGAGCAGTCGCCGCGCGGCGAGCGGGCCTACGACATCTATTCACGGCTGTTGAAGGACCGGGTGATCTTTGTCGGCACGCCGGTGGACGACATCGTCTCCAACCTCATCATCGCCCAGCTGCTGTTCTTGCAGAGCGAGGATCCGGACAAGGAAATCAGCGTCTACATCAACTCTCCCGGCGGCTCGGTGCCGGCCACTCTTGCAATTTACGATACTATGCAATATTTGAAGCACGATATTTCAACCATTTGCATCGGCATGGCAGCATCCGGCGCCGCACTGCTCCTTGCCGCGGGTACTAAAGGCAAGCGCTTTTCACTCCCCAACTCCGAAGTCCTTATTCATCAGGTTATGGCCGGCGGCATTGAAGGACAGGCAGTGGAAATTGAGATTGCCTCGCGCCACATCCTTCGGCTAAAACAGAAGTTAAACGAAATCCTTGCTAAACATACTGCTAAGCCCGTCGCTGTCGTCGAAAAAGATACCGACCGCGACTT
>JACQRD010000092.1 GCA_016206675.1 Candidatus Omnitrophota bacterium | reverse complement strand
TCTCCGCCGTGGCGTTGCGTCCCCCTATTGGGTGAGGCCGCCTGCCGCGTCGGAAGTTAGGTTCCCGGTCAGGTGGTGTTGGCTCACGTCGACTGGAACCTCACGCACAGCGCAGGGCTGCTCGTAGGCTAGCACCGGCAGAGGTCGATTGCAAGCGGTTTTCGATCACGGGGGCGGCTGTGGCTGCGGGACTAGCGCCGGACGGCGCCGAGGCGTTCGCTTAACGCCTGCGCGACCCGCTGGTGCGCCGCATCCGCCTCTTCGGAGGTCAGCGTCCGCGACGGGTCGCGATAGTCCAGGGAGACGGTCAAGCTCTGTTTGCCGGCGGGCACCTGTTTACCGGTGAAGCGGTCGATCAGCTCAATACGATCGGCCAGCGCGCCGGCTGCCTCCCGAATGATCCGGTCCACGTCGGCGTACGGCGTGTTCTCCTCCAGCAGGATGGAGAGATCGCGTTTCACGGGAGGAAACTCCGTCGGCGGCTTCGCGGCCGTCGCCGGCCGTGTGAGCGCGAAGACCGCCTCCAGCGACAGCTCCGCAAACCAAGCCGGCTGCTTCAGGTCGTGCGCCTCCAGCACCGACGGCGTGAGAGCACCCGCTGACCCGACGGCGCCTCCGCCAAGGGCCACCACGGCGCTCTCGCCGGCACCAGCCCACGGAAGTGCTCCGGCGGCCATCGCGATCTCCTGACCGGTCATCGCGCGCGCGATCGCCTGCAGCGCGCCCTTCAGCACCCACAAGCTGCTCGCCTGTTTGGGCGCGGTCCAATCGGGAAACCACGCGCCCGAAATCATCACGCCCAGCTGCAGCTGCTCCTGCCCATGGCGCATCGTATGGCCGATCTCGAAAATCGACACGCTCGTCGTGCCGCGGCTGACGTTGTGCCGCAGCACCTGCAACAGCCCCATCAGCAGCGACGGCCGCAGCACGGCGTGGTCTTGGCTTAAGGGGTTCGCCAGCCGCGCCGCATCAGCCGCGGGCCAGCGGCAGCGCGATAGCTGCGCCTCCGAGACCAGCGACCACGTCACCACTTCGGTCAGCCCAGCGCCGGCGCACGCGCGGCGCAGCGTCTGCAGCGCGGCGTACGATGAGCGCGCCTCGTCCCCCCGGCCAGCGATGGGCGCAGACGGTATGGCCGACGGCAGGCGGTCGTAGCCCATGAGACGGGCCAGTTCCTCGTATAAGTCCACGTCGCTGCTGAGATCACGCCGGTAGGACGGCGGGCTCACGCGCAGCGGGCCGGTCGTCCCCGACGAGGCCACCCGGCAGCCGAGGCGTGCTAAGGTAGCGCGCGCGGCGGAGGAAGGCACCGGCACTCCAAGCCACCGCTGAGCCCGCGCCGGCTCCAGCACGATGGTCGTACGGGAAACTGCAGAGGCCCCTGCATCCTTCACCGCTGTCTCGCGGCCGACGGCAAGCTCGGCGATTAGCTCTGCCGCCCGTGCGGAAGCGCGCGCGACCCCCTCGGGATCCACGCCGCGCTCAAACCGGTAGGAGGATTCACTCGTCAGCCCCAACGCCCTGGCGGTGCGGCGCACCGTGACTGGATCGAAGAACGCGCTCTCGAGCAGCACGCGCGTTGTGCCCTGCGTCACCTCACTGCCTGATCCGCCCATGATGCCGGCCACGGCCACGGGCTGCTGGGCATCGGCGATCACCAGCATGTCGGCCGTCAAGGTGCGCGGCACGCCGTCAAGCGTGGTGAGGCGCTCCGTCGCCGCGGCCCGCCGCACGCGGATCGTCTGTCCGCTCAACCGGTCGGCGTCGAAGGCGTGCAGCGGCTGGCCCAGCTCAAAGAGCACGTAATTCGTGATGTCGACCACGTTGTTGATGGGCCTAGCACCGCAAGCCAGCAGGCGCTGCTGCAGCCACTCCGGCGACGGCCCCACCCGCACGCCCTCCATGAGCCGTCCGATGTAGCGCTGGCAGCCCTGCTTATCCTCAATCCGAATCGTCAACTTCGCTCTAGGCTGAAGGCTGAAGGCTGAAGGCTGAAGGCAAATGCCGTTGCCTTGAGCCTTGCGCCTTGAGCCTTGAGCTGAGGGGAGTTTTAACCGCTGGTTGGTGATCGCCGCCACTTCTCGCGCCACGCCGACGATTGAGAGGCAATCCGCGCGATTCGGGGTTATCTCAAGGTTGAAGACCGGGCCATGCGGCCCGCCCTCAATCCCGATGACTTCGAGGCCGGCCATCGTCAGGCGCTCGGCCAGCGCCTCCGGCGCGATCCGGATTGTCACGTATTCCTTGAGCCACTCCAATGGGACTTTCATGTCCACCGAGGCTGAAGGCTGAAGGCTGAAGGCTGAAGGCAAATGCCGTTGCCTTGAGCCTTGCGCCTTGAGCCTTGAGCGACGTTAGAATTGTTCCAAGAAGCGCAGATCATTCTCGAAGAACAAACGGATGTCGTGGATGCCGTGCGTGAGCATGGCGACGCGCTCCACTCCCATGCCGAAGGCGAAGCCCTGCACCTTGCGCGGATCGTACTTCCCCGCCTTCAGCACGTTCGGATGCACCATGCCGCAGCCCATGATCTCCAACCAGCCTTTGCGGCCGCAGGTTGCGCAGCCCTTGCCATGGCAGGCGGCGCAGGCGATATCGACTTCAGCGGATGGCTCGGTGAACGGAAAATAGTGCGGCCGAAACCTCGTCTTGGTGTGCGGACCAAAGAGCGCCTTTGAAAAGTGGTCCAGCACCCCCTTCAAGTCCGCGAAGGACGTCCGGCCATCGACCATGAGTCCTTCGACTTGATGGAACGTGAAGCTGTGGCTCGGATCCAACGGATCCGGGCGAAACACGCGCCCAGGCACCACGATACGCAGCGGCGGCCGGCGCTGCTCCATGACCCGCACCTGCACCGGCGAGGTGTGGCTGCGCAGCAGCAGCCGCCCCTTGCCCGGCTGCGGCGAGGGCAGATCCACGAAGAACGTATCGAACGATTCCCGCGAGGGATGATCGCGGGGGATATTCAGCGCGTCGAAGTTGTAGTATTCGAACTCCACCTCCGGCCCTTCGAGAATGTCGAAGCCCATCGGGACAAACAGCGAGAGGATGCGCTCCATCGTCTGCGTGATGGGATGCAGCCGCCCCTGGGGCAGCGCGCGCCCCGGCAGCGTCACGTCGATCGCGTCGCCGGCAGGCTGCGCCAACAACGCCTGACGACGCCCGGCAAGCTCTCCTTCAATGGCTGACTTCACGCGGTTGAATTGCCTCCAGAAGCTGATCTTCTGCTCGCCCGCCAGAGATGCCGCTTGCCGGCTGAGCTCGGTCAGTCGGCTCTTGCGCCCCAGCCATGCCACACGCTGGCGCTCAACCTCTTGTTCTGATTTCGTCTGGGTACGGATGGTCTCCTGTGCCGTCTGGAGAATCTGCTCAAGCTCGCGCCCTGCGTCCATGGGGCTTATTTCCCAGCAAAAACCCATACGCGCCCGGGGGCATTGCGCATGACGTACTCCACCGTCGTGCCCAGCATCGACCGCCCGGGCGTGGCCGGGCGCGGCGCAGTCCCCAGAATGATCAGGTCGTAATCACCTTCTTTCGCCAGCTCCACGATCGTCTCGCCGGCGAAGCGGGCCTGCTTGACCTCGGCCACCACCGGCACTTCGTACTCCCGCCCGATCGCCTGGGACTGCTCTGTGATCGAATCGGCCAGGGCGAGCTTCTCCGGAAAGAAGGTATCTAGGGGCAGCGACGGAGGAATTTCGATGACGTGCAGCGCGGTCAGCTCTGCGTCATGCGCTTTCGCGAGCCGCGCGGCGAATTGGATCACGTCGTTCGTGTGCGCCCCGGTGGTCGGCACCAAGATTTTCTTCACTGTCACATGCTGATACCCCGGCATCTTGAGCCGCTCGATCTCCACGCGCGCCGCCGCCGGCAGCCGCTGCTGGCGCCGGTACCACAAATAGGACACGACCCCCACACCCATCCAGGCAAACCCCAGGTTGCGGCCGGCCGGCTTCGTCAGGATGACATCCACCCACACCGCCGCCGTGCCCAGCAATCCGATGAGGGCCGTCAGCGGCAGCTCAAACCGGCCCCATCGGATATTCCAGCCGATCTTAAACGGCCGCGCCATCTC
>JACQRD010000089.1 GCA_016206675.1 Candidatus Omnitrophota bacterium | reverse complement strand
TCAGGAGGGCCGTGGCGGCGCTGAGGACCACCGAGGCGGTGAGCGCCGACCAGCCCAGCGTGCCGGTCATCGCGCTTACGAGGACCGGCATCGTGAGGGCGTGCACCACCCCCTGCAGGAGGGCCTGCCTGAGGCCGTGGACGATTGGCGTTGCGTCATCGACAAGACGGTGCGTACCACGCGGCTGGCTGCGCTGTGCTAGCTCCTGAAGCAAGATGTTCCTGAGATGCCGCTTAACGGTCATGATGGAGACCTTGAAGCGCTCGGCAAGCTGTGCAAACGGTGTCGCCGGCTGCGCGATGACCTCTGCTTTGAGCGTGGCATCATCGATCAGCGGCGGGCGGCCTGGTCCGCGCTTCGGCGCGGCCGTCGGTGAAGCTTCTGACCGGACCGGCGCCGGCTCCTGCTCCAGGGCGTGGGCCGCCAGCCAGAGCTTGCGGTAGACCTCCAGGCCGATCGTGGCATTGGGATGGTTGATGAAGTGCCATAGCGTTCGTCGCGTCACTGGATTATGGGGATGACTGGCAGTAGGGATGGCCGCCAAGCTCCAGCCCGCGGTGCGGAGCAGACGCAGCCGCTCTCGAAGCCGTGCCGCATCTTCAGGATGCACATGGGGTCTGCCACGGTCCCGCCAGATAAGACGAACCGGCGGTATGTGCGGGCCGGTCAGTGCAACCTCAACGGCGCTCACGGCTGCCTCGAGCCGGTCATAGGTGTCGCGCTTGGGTCGGTAGTTGGGGTTGGCGACGAACTCGCTAATGGTCTGCCCTCTAATAGATTTCTTGGCGACCTGACGGATCGTCTTCCAACTGTAACCGTGCTGCTCATGGAGGATCACCAGCCGCTCGCGCAGTCCTGCCACTTCTTCGGCGCTGACCGCGGTTATAAGCGGCGTCGTTTTCTCTCGGATTGGAGCGGGCTCTTGTTGGAGGACACGGGCGACGAGCCAGAGCTTGTGGTACATCTCAAGTTGAACAGTGGTCTCGGCATGATTAACAAACCGCGAGATCGTCTGCAGATTCACTGGTTCATGGAGATCGCTGGCCGCACTGATCGCTCGCCAACTCCAGCCTGCGGTGTGCAGCGCCTGCAGTTGCGTCCGCAGCGCAGCGGCATCCTCTGGATGAACACTGGGCCGCCCCCCGTGCTTCGCCCAGACCAGCCGTACCGGCGGCAACTGTGGGCCGATTAGCGCAGCCTCGATGCGCTCCACAGCGGCGGCGAGACGTTGAAAGGTCTTCCGCTGGACCTGATGCGTGGGATGGTTCGCGAAGTGCAGGATGGTCTGCTCACTGATCGGCTCTGGTGCCGCCTGGCGCACTTGGCCCCAGCTATAGCCGTACCGATCGTGCAGAACCATCAGCCGTGTGCGCAGATCGGCGGCGTCCTCAGCACGGACTGCGGGTGTCGGACGGACGGTGATCCTCTCGGGCTGCACGGTCTCTTGTTCCTTCACGACCGCCACGGTAGCGCTGGGCTCTTCTCTGATCGCCGGGATCTCTGCGGCTGGCATTGGCGGAATCATCGGCGCCCTCACCGGCGGCCCGGATCGCGGCAAGAGCGGCTCGGCCATGTCAGGCCGCGGTTGCGGAGCGCGCGCAAGCGGTGTACCAATCGGCTGCGCGGCTTTGACGAGTGTTTCAACATTGAACCGCGTCCTCCCATCCGGGAAGCGTTCAATTGGAAGTGGCGACGCCTGTGGCCAGTAGCGCAAGCCCACTTCCACCCGCACACACCAGGCATGCATTTGTTCTAAGTCTTCCTCTAAGCCGCTGGCGAATTGGCGCGAGGCGGACGGATGAGCCACGGTGAGCATCGACCGGTCTTGGAGCGCCATCGCCAGCGGGTTCGCCAATTGACGCGCGAACTCTTCCATGAACGCGCCAAGGTCTGCACGCACGGCCTCGGGAAGCCCCTCGAACCGCCTGGCGTTGAGGGTTTGCTCGATCCGCACGAGATGGGCTTCGAGTCTCTGCGCAATCGGGCGCAGGTCGGCTACCGGTGTTGCGTGCTCGAATCGCTTGGCGGCTTCCAAGAGCCGATCCGCCTTTCTCACGAGTTGTGTTGCCGCGTACAGCTCGCGCTTCAGCGTAGTCAGCGCGCCCTGGGCCGCTGCTGTGAATTGCCGGCGTTCCTCATTTTCCGTGCTCGTCTCAACACGCACCGTTTGCGCTTTCTCGGCAACCGTCTCCGCCGCGGGCGGTTCCTCTTCGCGCACCAGCGTTATTACCCTTCCACCGCTAGATCGGGCAGCCTCCTCGGCCCGCTGCAAGATGCGCTCGTCTTCGTCTGTGAGCCGACCACCCGCTTCAATCTTTTCTCGCATTCGCCTGAGTTGCAGCCAGACGTCTTCCTCGGCCATCCCCAGCGCCCCCTGCAGCCGCAGACTCAATTGGGAGCCGAGGGCATCCGCGAAGAGCCAGAGCAGCCCTAGTGGGCTGATGAGAAGCGGGTAATGGGTGAGGAGGCTCGTCAGGGTCAGGGGAGGATCCACGGCAAGGACGAGGAGCGCGGTGAGTGCCAATGTGGTCGCGCGCAGCCGGCTGAGAGCCTGTGGTGTAAGTTGCCCGCGGGCGAAGAATTGCGAGAGGCGGCTCAGGAGGGCCGTGGCGGCGCTGAGGACCACCGAGGCGGTGAGCGCCGACCAGCCCAGCGTGCCGGTCATCGCGCTTACGAGGACCGGCATCGTGAGGGCGTGCACC
>JACQRD010000090.1 GCA_016206675.1 Candidatus Omnitrophota bacterium | reverse complement strand
GTCGGCCGATGGTAGACCACGTCGTAGACCAGGGCGCTCCGCCGAAGGCCCTTCAGGACCAGCGGGGGTGGATCGCCGGCGCGCATGCCGATGGTCGTCGCATTGATCAGCAGCTGCGCCTCGTCCAGCCGCACGCGCGCCAGGGGGACCGCGTGCGCGCGCACCCCCGGATGGCGGCGGGCGATCCACCGGGCCAGCCGCTGCGCCTTGGCCAGATGGCGGTTGGCGATGATCAGCTGCATGCCGCGGGTGCGCGTAAGCTGCCACGCCACCGCCTTGGCCGCCCCGCCCGCCCCCAGAATCACGGCATGGGCCGGACGGTTGCGCCAGCCCAACTGCCTCAGCGCCAGCGCAAACCCCTTGGCGTCGGTGTTGTAGCCGATCAGCCGCCGGTTGCGGATGACGATGGTGTTCACCGCGCCGATGGCCCGCGCGACCGGATCAACCCGATCCAACAGCGGCAGCACAAGCTCCTTCAGCGGCACGGTGACATTGAGCCCCTCAACGCCCGCCAGCACGAAGGCTTGCAGCATCGGTCGCAAGAAGCGCGGGGGGACGTCGAACGCCGAGTAGACGGCGTCGAGCTTCAGCGCGCGTAGTGCTGCCGCGTGCATGGCCGGCGAGCGGCTGTGGCTGACCGGGTGACCGATCACTCCAAAGAGACGTACCATCGTCAGCAGACAGCAGACAGCAGACAGCAGACAGCAAAAGCCGGTACTGTGTGCTGTGTGCTGTGTGCTGTGTGCTTGAGGATTTCGCTCACGGGTGCAAGGCTTGGCGTCGTTGCAAGTATGCGCGGCGCGTCGGAGCCGAGATCAGCTTGTTGACGGCGTTGAGATACGCCCGCGCGGAGGCCTCGATGACATCCGTTGACGCGCCCCGCCCGCTGACCTCCGCGCCCTGGTAGCGCAACCGCACCGTCACCTCGCCGACGGCATCTTTGCCTTTGGTGACGGCGTGCAGGCCGTAGTCGACCAGCTCCGGTGAGAGGCCGGTGAGCCGGTCGATCGTCTTGTAGCAGGCATCCACCGGGCCGTCGCCGCAGGCGGCGTCCTGCAGCTCTTTGCCTTCCTTGGAGAGGCGGATGGTCGCCGTCGGCACCGTCTCGCTGCCTGAGGCGGTGTGCACGTACGCCAGCTTGTAGACCTCCTGCTCCGGCGGCAATTCGTCCTCGACGATGGCCACCAGATCCTCGTCGAAGACGTGCTTTTTCTTATCCGCCAGCGCCTTGAAGCGCGCGAAGGCCCGATCCAGCGCCGGCTTCGACAGCTTCATCCCCAAGCCCGACAGCCGGCGCGCGAAGGCATGCCGGCCCGACAGCTTGCCCAACACCAGCTTGCTCTCGCCCAGGCCGATATCTTGCGGCCGCATGATCTCGTACGTCAGGCGGTGTTTCAGCACGCCGTCCTGATGGATGCCGGACTCATGCCGAAAGGCGTTGTCGCCCACGATGGCCTTGTTCGGCTGCACCACGATGCCGGTCAGCGTGCTGACCAGCCGCGAGGCCTTGACGATCTGCCGCGTGTCGACGCCGGTGGTGGCCCGGTAGTATTCCGGCCGGACCTTCAGCGACATGACGATCTCCTCCAGGGAAGCATTGCCGGCCCGCTCGCCGATGCCGTTGACGGTGCATTCCACCTGGCCGGCGCCGTGCTTGATCGCTGCCAGCGAGTTGGACACCGCCAGCCCCAGGTCGTTATGGCAGTGCACGCTGATCACCGCGCGCTCGATGTTCGGCACCCGCTCCACGATGCCCTGGATGAGCGCGCCGAACTGCTCAGGGATGGCGTAGCCGACGGTGTCGGGGATGTTGACCGTGGTCGCCCCGGCCTTGATGACGGCCTCGAGGACTTTGTGCAGAAACTCCGGCTCGGTGCGCGAGGCGTCCTCCGGCGAGAACTCCACGTCCTTGCTGTGCTTCTTGGCGTAGCCCACCGCCCACACCGCCTGGCGCAAGATTTCCTCTTCGGCCTTGCGCAGCTTGTACTTCCGGTGAATCGGCGAGGTGGCCAGAAACACGTGGAGGCGTTTCTTCTTCGCCGGGGCTAGTGCTGCCGCGGCCGCATCGATGTCGGCGGGCAGCGACCGCGCCAGCGCTGCGATGGTCGGCCCTTTGATGGTCTGAGCGATCATCTTGACGGCCTGCGCATCGCCTGGCGAGGCGATCGGAAAGCCCCCTTCGATGACATCCACTCCCAGCCGCACCAGTTGCCGCGCGATTTCCAGCTTTTCCTGCGGGGTCAAGCTCGCTCCGGGGCACTGCTCCCCGTCCCGCAACGTCGTATCGAAGATAACGATACGCCTCATTAGAAATTCCCTTCCTGACTCTGGGGCGTGGGGCGTGGGGCACGGGGCGTGGGTACCTCAAATATTCCCCTGCCCCTTGTCTCCCGCCCCCTGCCCCAGCTACTCAAACACTCC
>JACQRD010000087.1 GCA_016206675.1 Candidatus Omnitrophota bacterium | reverse complement strand
TTGGGTTCGCTGAAAGCGAACCCAAGCTCGGTCGACGCCTCTTTAGGCCCGCCTATGGCGGGCCAGACAGGTGGGGGGATCGTTCCCCGCCTCAGGGCTATTGCGCGGCCATGCGGCATCACGCTGGGCATCGCGTTTCAAGTCATGCTGTGGGTGACGCTGCACGTGCCGACCATCTTCCTGTTTCTGTTTCCGCCGATGATGCTGCTGTTCATCGCGCCGGAGCGCATCGTCGAGCGGATCGAAGCGCGGCAGCAGCGCCATGCGGCCGGCGACCGCGGGCTCCTGCTGTATGACGGCAATTGCGGTTTTTGCCTGGAGAGCGTGAAGCGGGTGCGGGTGCTGGACGTCTTCGGGTGGGTGGACCCGCTGAATTTCCACCTGCAGCCGGATCTCACGCGGCTGAGTCCGGCATTAACTCCGCAGCGTGCCCGCAGCGAGATCATCCTGATAGAACCGAACGGACGGGTGTCAGGAGGGTTTGAGGCCTTTCAGCGGCTCACGCGCCGCCTGCCGAGCTTGTGGGTGCTGGCTCCGCTGGTGCACTTGCCGGGAGCCGGATGGATCGGGGGGCGCGTCTATCGGTGGGTGGCCGAGCACCGCTACCTGCTCCACCGTAATCCGATCTGTGTGAGCAACCAGTGCGCTGTCGAAGGTCACCCTCCGGAGAAGGAGGGTGATCCCTCGCAGAACTAATCAGTCGGTGGCTGTCCCCATTTTACGCGGACGAACAACGTTGCCGGACTGGCGGAACTACTCGGAGAAGATTTGGTCCTGGAAGGTGTGGAGCGTCGCCTGCTGCCAGGCATCGGGTGAGAGCCCGGCCTTCTGACTGGCCAGCTCGCGCAGGAATTCCACGCGGGTCCACCCGGTTTCATCCCACACCTGCGGCAGAAACACCCCCGAATGGCCTCCGGCTTCCAGGATGACGCCGTCGCGCCCCGGAACGATCTCATCGGCGTTGGTGATTTTGACCGGCGGGGTGAGCACCGACACCTCCACATGCAGCTGCGGAAGTTCCTCGGCCGTCACGGGAGCAAACCGGGGATCGCGCAGGGCGGCGTCGCGCGCCACCACAGGCAGCGTCTTGGCGAGGGGCTCACTCGACTGGATGCGGCCGATGCATCCGCGTAATTGGCCGTGCTTGCGCAAGGTGACGAAGAGACCCTGGCGGCGATCCAACCCCGAAATGCCGTCCAATCCCAACGAGACGAGGCGAGTCTTGAATTTCTCCGGGAGCAACTGCATCTCCAGTGCCAGGCGCGCTGCCTGCACCAGCCGCCGCCCGGCCGCCTGGCTTAAACGCGCCCCGCCTCCCAGGCGTCGGTCATACATGCCGATGGCGGCATAGCCCACCACCCGCGTTGGCGGCCCCCACGTGTCGCCGGAGTTGGCATGGTAGAGCAGCTCGCGCTTGGGGTAGCCCAACTTGGCAGCGAGCAAGAGGCTGGTGACGATCGGCCCGCGGCCGCAGGCCTCAAGGCGCCCCAGCTCGAAGAGCCGGTCAACGGCCTGCGGTGTTTCCCCCAGGATGGCGTTGATGGTGGCCTCATCGATCCGGTTGGCCTCATCATACCCGTGGTAGTGGGAGAGATCGGTGCTGAAGACGAAGAGGTAGTCGCCAAGGCGGGAGAGCTGCGTGAGGGCCTCGGCCAGCTGACGGGCGTCCTCTAACCGGGTGTTGCCCATCAACACGGGCACGAGACGAAACCGCTCCAAGGCCACCTGCAGAAACGGCAGCTGCACCTCCAACGAATGCTCCTCGCTTTCATGCGCCGCCTCCACATCACCGACCCCTGGAAAGGCGCGCAGGATGGCCGCCGCCTCCTGGTGAACCGGAATATCTCCAAGGGGGGTTTCATACGCTTCCCGGGTATCGACCGAGGAGCCGGAAAACTGGCTGCGGTGGGTGAACCCGACCACCACGACCCCATCATAGGTGCGTCCCTGCAGCTGCCGGTAGGCGTTGGCGGCGATCAGGCCGGAATACTGGTAGCCGGCATGCGGGACGATCAGAACCCTAGGTTTGGCCGGCTGCGTCGTCCCCGGCTGGCGCTTGAGCAGCTCAGCCACGAGGCTGCGAAGCTCGCCCGGCGCCTCCGGGTAAAACTCCCCGGCGACATGGGCTTGACGCAAGCGAGAGGCTTGGGCCGCCTCGGTTGCCGCTATCGCCGGCGGATTGGAAAGCGCTACCCAGCCCGCCAGTAGCCATCCGATAGGACGAAGAAGCCGTGTCATGACATCATTGTACCACGACCCCCTAAGAGACGGTCGTGCCTCAGGTTGGCGGGTCCTGCCGCGGTGCCACCCCACGCCTCAGCGGGGGGGATTCTTGAGATCCGAGTCTTTGGCCCCCCATCCCCCTCCGCAGTCGGCATGGGGGCCCTGTCACCGCGTCACCCGCCAAACTGGGACAGCACCCGACGGATTTCTGTGTTGACATGGGTCGCCATTTTGCGATATACTTGTTGTGTATTTGGAGTCTGGTACGGTTTCCGTCGGTGTTCGTGGCCACGGAGGTTCGTGCCAAAAGCGCTGCAAGTACTTGTAAACCTTGTGGTTATGAAGCTGCAGCGCGTATGAGGCTAGACGATTTACGCAAGTTCTTGTAAGAAAAGCAGTAACGTACGACGTTCGATAGCAATCAGGGGATCTTCGTTGGGAAGCCGCAAGGCAACCGATGAGGTTGCGGCGGCTTTTTTGTTTTTCGTGCAGTAACAGGAAGGGGGGTGTTGTTTGATGGCAAAGGGAACCGTGAAGTGGTTCAGCGATCAGAAGGGGTATGGGTTCGTGACCCCGGAAGATGGCTCTAAGGACGTCTTCGTCCACTACTCCGCAATCAGCGGCGATGGCTTCAAGTCCCTCAAAGAAGGCGACAAGGTGGAGTTCGAGATCACCCAAGGCCCCAAGGGACCGCAGGCTTCCAACGTCATGAAGGTCTGACGTTGCATTGCATTGTTGGAGTCCACACCCTCCCACCCCCCGGACAACCGGGGGGTGGGTTGGTTTTTAGAGCTTTCCTGAGAGTCCCAACACCCGCAGCGGATCGGCCAGCGACAGGCCAACCTCCAGCACATCCGCAAACCGCAGGGGAATCCGCACGTGCGGCCCATCCACAAAGACGCTGCCCCGGCGCATCAGCCAGGTGACTCGCGCTTGCACGCCGGGCTTTAGCACGCCGCCGGTCAGCCGGTTGCGGCTGAGCCGCCCCCGATAGAGCTCGCGCGGACGGTACTGAAACACCTTTGCCCCCCACGGCAGGCGCCGCCCACCGGCTGCCCAGACCGCGCTGCTGGATCCCGGTGCGGTGGCGACCCACAACCCTGAGGTTTTCTGCGCTTCCTCTCGCCGGCCGATGCGCAGGCGGTAGCGGCTCATCGTGGCCGGATCATCATGGACCACCAGCACGTCATTGAGCGCGCGCTGAGGCAGCGGCGTGCCGTTGAGTGAGAGCCGCAGCCGGTAGAGCCGCAGCGCTGGCAGGCGGCCGCGAAGTGCTTGCTGCAGCAGCCGGGGGAAGCTGCGCTGGTCGGCCGCGCAGAAGACCGCCTCGCTGCGGGCAGGGTCGGAGTTCACACCGAGCATCGGCGTGTTGTGGACGCTGCGGGCCGCCTGCAGAAACGTCCCATCGCCGCCCACGGAGACGACCATCTCGTAGCGTTTCGTCACCTTCAGATCGGCCCGATAGGCGAGGTCGAAGTCGAGTCCCTGCTGGCGCAGAGCCAGGACGACGGCCTCCATCGCCTCTTCGTGCACCGTGTGGGCCCGCTGCATGTCCAGCACATCCGGGTGCCCATGGTGCAGCAAGCGGCTGAGGTGCGGGTCTTGCTGCTCCTGGAGATACTGCTGGTAGGCGTCTTTCTTATACACCACCAGGATGCGGACGCGCCGTGCCATGCGGTCGGCTTAGTAGCGGATGATCCAGTTGACGAAGCGGGAGTCAGAATGTCGCCTCAACCGCCTGAATTGCCAACTGGTCAGCATGATTCCTGCTCCGAACAAGATCAGCATGCCCGAGATCATCATGACCAGAATCTGCGGGTAGATGGCGATCAGGATGCCGATCAGCACGAACGCGAGGCCGGTGATCATGGCGGTGTCCCTCCTTGTAGCCCTAGAATAGCAGGCCTGCCGCGAAGGTCAATCGCCGCTGCTGCCGCGGGCGGCTCCGCGGCCGGCCCGCTCGCTCCGGTGCGGGCTCCGGGCGCCCGGAGGGCGTCGACCCGGCCGGCCAACTCCTCGCCGGTTAGGCTCGTCGGACAGGCCGGCCGTGTCTCAAGGGCAGGTCGCCGCCTCCGGGCTGAGCCCGCACAGTCGCTCGCAGTCCGCCGCTGCGCCGCCCGCAGGACTGATGGCGCCGCCGTGGCCGCTGCGGAGAGCCGCAGGTAAGCCCGGCGAGCGAATATGCGGTTCAGCCCGGCGGAGGCGGACTGTTCTTAAAGACACCGGCCGTGCTGTCCGAGGCGCCGACTGACGGCGCCGAGTTCACGGCCGGTCCGCCGCAGCCGGGCGTCTCGGAACCGCATCTGAGCGAGCCGGGGTGCCGGAGGCACAACGCAGCGGCCGCAGCCCCCTGGCGGACTTGCAGCCCTCAATCGTTAGAGGCGCTCTCGCGCTGAGCGCGGAGGCGCAGCTTGGCATCGGCGATGCGCTTGCGGATGCGCAGGCTCTTCGGGGTCACCTCAAGCAGCTCATCCGGCCCGATGTACTCAAGCGCCAGCTCCAGCGTCAGCTCGCGCGGCGGTGTCAGCACGATGGTGGTCTCGGCCGTTGAGGAGCGCACGTTGGTCAGCTTCTTCTGCTTGCAGACATTGACGTCCACATCTTGATCCTTGTTGGCTTGGCCCACCACCATCCCCTGATAGACCGGCACGCTGGGTGCGATAAACAGCTCGCCGCGCTCCTGAATGTAGGTGATGGCATACGCGCTGCTGAGGCCATCTCCGGTAGCAACCAGCGACCCGTGCGGCTCAGACGGCGGCAGATCGACCACAATCGGCTGGTAGGCATCGAAGACGTGATGGATGATCGCGGTGCCGCGGGTGCGCTTCATCAGCACACCCTTCAGCCCCAGCAGCCCACGAGTGGTGATCAGATAGTCCAGATGCAGCTCCCCCGTGGGCGTCTGGCTCATTTCCTGCAGCTCGCCGCGCCGGCGGCCGACTTCCTCGATGATGGTCCCCTGATACTCGGATGGAACATCAATGGAGAGCGCTTCATACGGCTCCATCTTTACCCCATCGACCGTTTTGTACACGACCTCCGGCTGGGACACCTCCAGCTCATAGCCTTCGCGCCGCATGGTTTCGATCAGAATCGCCAGATGCAGCTCCCCTCGCCCCGAGACGAGGAACGTATCCGGGCTGTCCGTCTCCGCCACGCGTAGGGCGACGTTGGTTTCCAGCTCTTTCATGAGCCGCTCACGCACCACCCTCGATGTGACGTACTTGCCTTCCTTGCCAGCGAAGGGGCTCTTGTTGACGGCAAAGGTCATCCGCAGCGTGGGCTCTTCGATCACCATCGGCGGCAGCGGCACGGGACGCTCCGGGTCGGTCAGCGTATCGCCGATGCCGATCTCCGAAAAGCCGGTCACCGCCACGATGTCGCCCGAATCGGCGGATTCGATCTCCACCCGCTCAAGCCCCCGGTAGGCCAGAATCGCCAGGGCGTTGGCGGTCTGCCGCGCGCCGCCGACCGCCAGCCGCATGATCGGCTGTCCCCGCTTGATGGCCCCGGCTTGGATCTTGCCGATGCCCATCTTGCCCTTGAACGTGTCGTAGGCCAGGGCGAGCACGAGGATCTGTAGCGGTTCATTCGGTAGCACCGTCGGCGCCGGGATGCGCGAGACGATTGTCTCAAACAGCGGTACGATGTCGGCGCCGGGCTTGTGGTAGTCGAGTGTCGCGGTGCCGTTGACCGCCGAGGTATAGACGATCGGGAAGTCGAGCTGAGCGTGCGAGGCATGGAGGTTGACGAACAGATCGAAGGTCTTGTTGACCACCTCGTCGATCTGGGCATCAGGCCGGTCGATCTTGTTGATGACCACAATGATCGGTATCCCCAGTCCGATGGCTTTGCGCAGCACGAACTTCGTCTGCGGCATCGGCCCCTCCTTGGCGTCGACCAGCAGCAGCGCCCCGTCGACCATGCGCAGTGTGCGCTCCACTTCCCCGCCGAAGTCGGCATGGCCTGGCGTGTCCACCAGGTTGATCTTGTAGTCGCTGTAGACGAGGCTGGCGTTCTTCGCCTTGATCGTGATCCCCTTCTCACGCTCCAGGTCCATCGAGTCCATGATCAGGCTCCCCTGGGCGTCGGCGGGGCGCACCGCCTTGGTATAACGCAGCATCGCGTCGACCAGGGTGGTCTTTCCATGGTCCACGTGGGCGATAATGGCGATGTTGCGCAGATGCTCTTGTTTCATGCGGGTTGGAAAGACTGGGAAGGTAACGTCTGTCGGTTACGGTAACGTAGCCCGTGTCGTAGTTGGGTTACGTTGTTCGTCTGTTTGCCGACGAATGACGTTACCGATTGACGAAACGGGCAACGTCACCGACAGACGAATACCGTCACCGGCGAGGGCGCTTATTCCTGGATGGTCACCTGCTTCATGGCGATGTCCTTCAAAGGCCGGTCTTGGGCGTTGCGCTCAGCCGCGACGATGTCCTCCACCACCCGCTGCCCCTCAATGACGCGGCCGAAGATGGCGTGCTTGCCGTCCAGCCACGGGGTGGCGGCCAGCGTGATGAAGAACTGGCTGCCGTTCGTATTCGGGCCAGCATTGGCCATGGAGAGGATGCCAGGAGCGTCATGGCGCAGATCCGGGGCGAACTCATCGGCGAAGGTGTACCCCGGCCCGCCCGTGCCTGTGCCGGTGGGATCGCCGGTTTGGACCATAAAGCCCGGAATGACACGGTGGAAAATGACGCCGTTGTAGAAGCCCTGCTTGGCCAGCTTCACGAAGTTCGCCACGGTCTTGGGGGCCTTGTCGTCGTAGAGCTCGATGACGATCGTGCCCTTGGTGGTTTCAATCGTCGCCTTGGATCGTGCCTCGGCCTTCGCCCCAGATGCCATCATCGTCACTCCAAGAATCGCTGCTCCCATCCACGTAGTCAGTCGCATCGGTTCCCTCCTCTTGAAAAGTAGGCGGCTAGTCTAGCACGCTACCGCCCCGACGACAACGTCGCGCTGCGCCGCCGGACGCCGGCTTCAGTGGACCGGCGCGGGGGGCCTGCCGCTGCGCGACCCCAGCCCTCAGCGGCGGGGGATTCCTGAGATCCGCGTCTTGGGCCCCCCATCCCCCTGCCGCATGCGGGCTGGGGGCCCCCGCTCCGCGTCACCCTCCGCGCCGTACCCCTGCAGAGCCGGCGGCGCAG
>JACQRD010000085.1 GCA_016206675.1 Candidatus Omnitrophota bacterium | reverse complement strand
GAACGCCGTATACGTGTGCCGGAGCCGCGGCTCGAACCCGAACGTGTAGAAGTCCTGCTCCTCGATGGAGTTCGTGCTCGCGTTGGCGCCGGTGGGCACGGTGCCGAACCCGCCGCCCCGCTGGCGCTTGCTGTAGCGGCGGTAATGCCCTCCAAATGTCCGGAAGTCGAGCCGGCTGGACTCGCCGAGGTCCTGCTCGTACAGCAGTGTGCCGTAGTAGCGCTCCAAGCGAAACCGGTCATGAAACCGCGTCGTCGTATCCCGGCCGTCGCTATCGGCGACCGCTTTCGTCAGGCCTCCGGGCTCCCCGTGCTCCTCGTGGTACTCATCGTAGCCCAGCGTCCAGCGCGAAGTGCCGGTCTGCCCCAGCGTGACCTTGAGCCCGCTGCCGATGACCTCAAAGTCGCTGTTGGTCTGGCGGAACCCGTTGCTCTCCCGTTCATGGAAGTAGCCCAGATAGCCCACCGGCTCGACGTGGCCGCTGAAGCCGGTGTAGGTCGAAAAGAGCTCATCCGTCCCGAAGCTGTTCTCGGTATAAGCGGCAAACGGCGTGCCGGTCGCTGGCTGCTTCGTCACGAAGTTGAGCGCCCCGCCTGGCTGAGGCCCGTACATCAAGGCGGCACCCCCGTGGACGAATTCGAGATGGTCGATGCTCTGCAACGGCGGCACGTAGTAGGCCTCCGGGTAGCCGAACATGTCCGCGTGGATGGGGACGCCGTCCTTCAGGACCTGGGTGAACTGCGCCCGGTGCGGCTCCAGGCCCCGGTAGCCGACGCTGAACAGCGGGGTCGTCTCCTCGCTCAACAGCAGCCCCGGCGTCTTCGCCAGCGCCTGGCGGTAATTATTGTTGACGATGGGGGGGACGGCCTGCAGATCGATGACCACCGTTTTCTTTCCTTTGTAGATCCGCGCGCCCTCCACGTCCGGGAGGAACGGCCCGCGCGCTTCCTCCGCGGTCACGGTGACTTCCTCCAATCGGACGGCCGGCTTGGGCTCATCCGCCGCCGCGCACAGGGCCACGCTCATCACCACTCCCACGCTCACGACTCCAACCCGACGTTCCATTGGTCCTCCTTGGGCCTTGATGGGCCCGATGGCTGAGAACCTCCGGTCGTCCGGTCGGCCTCGCGACACACGCGCATTTTTTCCGCTTTCTCGATCTGCACCACTTTCGAATCGTGAATCGTGATATGGACCGCGCCATAGCGGATGCCGGCGATCGCCTCGGCAATCCGTGACAGCAGGGTGGGGGACAGGGGCTTAGCGGCCATTAGGCCACGACCTCTTCGACGTGGAGATGAGGCGGTTTGGACGCGCGCTTCGGATCGACATGCTGGCAGCGTTCGCACAGACCGTAGAGTTTGTGCGTGTGGCTCAAAAGCTGATAGCCATGCTGCTTCACGACCTCTTCTTGCAGGCGTTCCCAGCGCGGCTCCTGGAACTCGATGATCTCGCCGCACTGCACGCACATCAGATGGTCGTGGTGGGCTTTGCCGAAGGTCACTTCGTAGTACGGCGGACCGTGCCAGAAATCGTGCTTTTCCAAGACGCCGGCTTCATGGAGGAGAATCAGCACCCGGTACACGGTGCCGCGCGCGACGGAAGGCTCGATCGCCCGCACATCCGCCACGAGCTCTTCGGCGGTGAAATGCAGATGCGAGACGGCCCGGCGGACCACCAGCCGTCGCTGGGTAGTGAGGCGGATGCCTTTGTCCTTGAGCAGTTGTTCGATCAGCACAAACCGTTTCATAATCTAGTTGAGACTCAGTCTCAATTTTAGATAATTATTAGGATTCCCGACTGTTCTGTCAAGTTTTATTTTTTTGATTTTCATGCTATCCTGCGGGCATGCCGCGCGCGACCAGCTACGCGACCCTACCGACCGAGCAACCCAACCCCCGCACCCGCGCGCTGGATCGCCTCTCCGTCGAGCGCATCCTGCGCCTGATGAACCGCGAGGATGCGCGCGTGCCCCGCGCGCTCGCCGGCGTCATCCCTCAGATCGCCTCGGCCGTGTCCTTGATCGTGGCAGCCCTTCGCGAAGGCGGACGGCTGCGCTTCCTCGGCGCCGGCACGAGCGGGCGCCTGGGCGTCATCGAGGCCGCGGAGTGCCCCCCGACGTTCCACACGCCGCCTGAGCTGGTGCAGGCGATCATCGCCGGGGGACGCGGGGCGGTGTCCCGATCCCGCGAGGGCGCCGAGGATGATCGCGCGCGGGCTCGTCAGGAAATCCGTCGTCGCGTGCGCGCCGGAGATGTGGTCGTCGGGATTGCGGCCAGCGGGGTCACACCCTTCGTGGTCGCAGGGTTGCACACGGCCAAGACGCGCGGGGCGAGCACGATCCTGGTCACGTGTCACGCTCATCTGAAGGCGCGGACGTTTGCGGATGTCTGCATCAGCCCGTCGGTGGGGCCCGAAGTGATCGCCGGCTCCACGCGCCTGAAAGCCGCGACCGCCACCAAGCTCATCCTCAACATGCTCACGGTGGCGGCGATGGTGCGGCTGGGCAAAGTGTACGGCAACCTGATGGTGGATGTGCGCCCGACCTCGCGCAAGCTCAAGGCCCGGGCGCTGCGCATCATCCGGACCGTCGCGGGCGTCTCGCCTCGTCAGGCCGCCGCCGCGCTGCGTCGGGCTCGCGGCGACACCAAGACCGCGATCGTCATGGCCGTGCGGCGCCTGGATGCCTCAACAGCTCGAACGCTGCTCCGACATTCTGAAGGGGACCTTAGACAGCTGCTGATGCGGGGAGGCAGCGGGTGACGCGGCAGGCGGGCCGTCGCCTACGGCTTCCGGCACTCCCGTCGGCGACCACAGCTTCCGCTCTGGTGCCCGCCTCGGTCGCAGGACCCGCTGCCCCCAGGTAAGCTGCTATGCCTCTTGCTATCGGCCTCATGTCCGGCACATCGTGCGACGGCGTGTCGGCGGCGCTGGTTGAGTTTCATCATCGCGCCTTTCGGGTAGCGGCGTTTCGGACCGACCCCTATCCGGCGCCGGTCCGTGCGCTGCTGCAGCGTGCCGGGGAGCTGACCGCTCCCCAACTGGCCCAGGTCAATATCCTGCTTGGCGAGCTGCTGGCGGACTCGGCGCTACAGGTCTTGCGAGCCGGCCGCGCGCTTCACGGCGCGCGGCACTCCCTCGCCAGCGAGGATGGTGCCGGCTCGGTCGGCCGCGTTTCTCTCCAGCGGGTGGCGGTGGTCGGTTCTCACGGCCACACGGTGTATCACGGCCCGCGCGACCCCATTCCCTCTACCCTGGAACTGGGCGATCCCAGCCTCATCGCCGAGCGGACCGGCCTGCCGGTCGTCGCGGATTTCCGCATGCGGGATCTCGCCGCCGGCGGCGAGGGCGCGCCGCTGGTGCCCTTCTTCGATCAGTATTTTTTCGGCCGGGGCGCTGCGCGGGCCTTGCAGAACATCGGGGGGATCGCCAACGTCGCCATCGTCGGACGAAGGGTGACGCCGCTGGCGTTCGACACCGGGCCTGGCAACGGCTTGATGGATACGGCCGCGCGCCGCATCACCGCGGGCCGCCAGTCCTTTGATTCTGGTGGCGGCCTGGCGCGGCAGGGCCGTGTGGATGAGGCGGCGCTGAAACGGTTGCTGGCGCATCCGTACTTCCGCCGGCCGCCGCCCAAATCCACCGGCCCTGAGCTGTTCAATGCATCGTTGTTGGCTGAGGCGTTCGGCAGGCGGTGGTGGCGGCGCGGACTCGACGTGCTGGCGACGGTGACGTACTTCACGGCCTGCACGATCGCAGACAGCTACCGCCGGTTCGTCCGTGCGCCGATCCGCGAAGTGATCGTCAGCGGCGGCGGGGTGAAGAATCGCACGCTCATGGCCCATCTGACGCGATTGCTGGCTCCGGTTCCCGTGTATTCGATTGCGCGCTATGGCCTGGATCCCCAGGCCAAGGAGCCGGTCGCGTTTGCGTTCCTGGCGCTGCGGGCAATCCAAGGTCGCAGCAATCACTTGCCGCACACCACCGGTGCCCGGGGCCCCCGCCCCCTCGGCATCCTCGTCTCCGCATGATAAGGCTCGGCGCGTCGTCATTCGGCTCTGGGCCGGCCTGTCGCCGCTGTGGTTCGCGGCACCGCTTGGGCCCGCCCACCGAGCGGGCCCGGCGCTCGGCTGATTTTCTCGCTCGCCAGCCTCAAGAGTTGGGGCACCGTGGCCGCTCGAAAATCAGACGTGCCGCTCACCACACGGCTCCGGCCGGCCTGAGACAATGGCGGGCGGAGGGCCGCGGATTCGATGAGCCGCGAATTCAGATTTTGTTCGGCCCCTGGAAGAGTACCGGCGAACAAAATCTGCTGAGCGGCGAACGAAGCGCGGCCCATGCCGCCCGCCCTAGAAGAGGGAGCGATGCACTGGATTGATTGGACGATCGTGGCGGTCTTCTGCGGAATGAGCCTCGTGCTGGGGGTGCTCTTCAGCCGGGTCGCGGGGCGGAGCCTGGAGGCCTACTTCGCCTCGAACCGGAAACTCGGCTGGTGGCTGGCCGGCACCTCGATCGCCGCGACGGCGTTCTCCTCGGATACGCCGCTGCTGGTGACCGGCATGGTGCGCCGCCGGGGGGTGTGGGGCAATTGGGAGCTGTGGGCGCTGGCGGTGAGCACGATGCTGGCGGTGTTCGTCTTCGCGAAGCTGTGGAAGCGCTCCGGCGTGCTGACCGAGGTGGAGCTGGTCGAGCGGCGCTACAGCGGCAGGGCCGCCGCGTTCCTGCGAGGGTTCAAGGCCCTCTACTGGGGGTTGCTGTACAACTGCTTCGTCATGGGCGCCTGGCCGGTGACCGGGATGACGAAAGTCCTGCAGGAAGTCACCGGGGTGGGCCGGGAATCCGCCATTATTTGTTCGGTCATCGTGGGGACGTGCTACACGTCGTTGTCGGGCCTCTGGGGCGTGGTGCTCACCGATGCGTTCCAGTTCATCTGGGCGATGGTGGGCGCGGTGCTGCTGGCCATGTGGGCGGTGCAGGCGGTCGGGGGGCTGGAGTCGTTGGTGCAGCAGCTCTCCGGCACGCCGTACCTGGCCGTGATCCCGCCGTTGCCTTCGTCGGGCGGCTCGCTATGGGACTCGCCGTTCGGCTGGTTTCTCGGCCTGATCCTGGTGCAGTGGTGGGCGTGGAAGAACACCGACGGAGGCGGGGTGATCGTGCAGCGGCTGGTCTCCTGCCGGAATGAGCGCCACGCGATGGGATCGGTGCTGTGGTTCAACATCGCGCACTACTGCCTGCGTTCCTGGCCGTGGATCATCACGGCGCTGGCG
>JACQRD010000086.1 GCA_016206675.1 Candidatus Omnitrophota bacterium | reverse complement strand
TTGGTTATTGTCAACTGCCCTCCACTGATGAATAACCCAGCACCAAATCCCAAATCCCAAATAAATCCCAAATTCCAAATCCCAAACTTCAAACCGCTTGGTGCTTGGTGCTTGGTGCTTGGTGCTTATTTGGTGCTTGGAATTTGGTACTTGGGATTTACGGGATGCTGAATTATCTGCTCTTGATCATCTTGCTGGCACCGGTGGCCGGGGCGCTGGCGCTGCTATGTCTGCCCGATAACCAGCCGGCATGGGCGAGGCGCATCGCCGTGGCCTCGACCTCGGTGTCGTTGGCCGGCGCCGTGTTTGCCATCGCCACCTACCACATCCCCAACGGGGGCTTCCAGTACGACCTCCTCATCCCGTGGATCGCCTCGCTCGGCATCGGCTTCCACGTGGGCATCGACGGTATTAGCGCGGTGCTCGTCCTGCTGCATGCGCTGTGCAGCTTCGCCGGTGTGTTGATCTCCTACGCCATCAAGGAGCGGGTGAAGGAGTACTACCTCTTCTACCTCACGCTGATCACCGGGGTCTTCGGCGTGTTTCTGTCGCTGGATCTGTTCTTCTTCTACTTCTTCTACGAAATGGCCGTCATCCCCATGTATCCCCTGATCGGCATGTGGGGCAGTGACGTCACGGAACAGGGGCGGGTGCGCTACTCCAAAGAGTACGCCACGATGAAGCTGACGATTTACCTGACGGCCGGCGCGGTCGTGGCACTCATCGGCCTGTTGTGGCTGTACGTCGGCTCCGGTGCCGCCACCTTCGATCTGCCCGCCCTGCAGCAGCACTTCGCCGCGCAGCCGATGGAGGCGAGGCTTCAGGGGATGATTTTTCCATTGCTGGCCGTCGGCTTCGGGGTCATCGCGCCGCTGTGGCCGCTGCACAGCTGGTCGCCCATCGGACATGCCGCCGCGCCCTCGGCGGTGAGCATGCTCCATGCGGGCGTGCTGATGAAGCTCGGCTCCTACGCCATCATCCGCCTGGGCTTAAACCTGCTGCCAGCCGGTGCTGCGCAGTGGCTGCCCTGGATCGCAACACTGTGCGTGATGAACATCATCTACGGCGGCTTCGTGGCCATGTCGCAGCGCGACCTCAAGCTCATCATCGGCTACTCCTCCTCCAGCCACATGGGCTACGTGCTGCTGGGCATCGCCTGCCTCACCCCGCTGGCGCTGACCGGCGCGGTGCTGCTGATGTTCGCGCACGGCCTCATGACGGCGCTGGCCTTCGCCTTCGTCGGGCAGATCTACGACCAGACGCACACCCGCTACCTGCCGAATCTGGGGGGGCTGGCGCATCAGGCGCCGTTCATCGCCGGCTGCGGTGTCGCGGCCGCCATGGCGTCCAGCGGCCTGCCGGGTTTCGCCAACTTTGTCTCCGAGCTGCTGATCTTCCTGGGCGGCTGGGAGCGCTACCCGATTCAGACGATCTGCGGCGTCTTCGGCGCGGTGATCACGGCCGTCTACATGCTGCGGGTCGTGCGGGGGATGTTCTTCGGCCCTTCGAAGCCGGCCTTCGCGCACCACGTGCGCGATGCCTCGACGGCGTTTGAAAAGCTTCCCTATCTCGTACTCATCGCAGCCCTGTTGATCGTCGGCTGCTGGCCGCGGCTGCTGCTGCGCATGATCGACGTCAGCGCCAGGCCGATCGTCCACGCGATCATCCCGGAAGCCCCCGACTGATGCCGCTGAACCTGCCGTGGGGCCTGCTGAGCGTTGAACTCGTTGCCAGCGTCTGGATTTTGCTGATGCTGGTGGTCGATGGGCTCGCACCGGTCGGGCGCAAGGAGGACTTGTGGCTCTGGGCGCTGGCCGGCGTGGGCCTCTGCGCCCTTCTCTTGGTAGCGCAGCGCGGCGCGGCGGAGGCCATGTTCCAGCAGATGCTGTCGCTGGACGCCTTCAGCCGCTACTTCAAGGGCTTGTTTCTCGCCACCGCGGCGGCCGTGATCGTCATGACCCGCCAGTACCGGCGGCATCTGCCCGAGCGCCTCGGCGCCTTCTACATGCTGCTCTTCACCGCCCTGCTGGGAATGCTCGTGCTCTCCGCCATCAGCGACCTGCTCATGCTCTTCATCGGGCTGGAGCTGCTGACCTTCTCGCTCTACATCATGGCCGCCTACCTGAAGAGTGATGCGCGATCGATCGAGGCGGGCATGAAGTACCTGATCCTGGGTTCCGTCTCGACGGGATTTCTGCTCTATGGCATCGCGCTGCTGTACGGGTTTGCCGGCGGCACCAGCTTCCAGGCGCTGCGCGCGGCCCTCGCGCAGGGACCGCTGCCTGTGCCGGCCCACGCCGGGCTGCTGCTGGTGATTGCGGGTCTGGGTTTCAAGATCGCGGCGGTGCCGTTTCAGTGCTGGGTGCCTGACGTGTACGAGGGTGCTCCGACGCCGGTGGTGGCCCTGCTCTCCGTCGGCTCGAAGATGGCCGGCGCGGTGGCGATGTTGCGCGTGCTCTACGGAGTGTTCTTGCCGGCGGCGGGGCTGTGGATGCCGGTGCTGGCGATCCTTTCGGCGGCGACGATCCTGTACGGCAACCTGGGCGCGATTCCCCAGACGAACATCAAGCGGCTGCTGGGCTACTCCTCGATCGGCCACGCGGGGTACCTGCTGATGGGCCTCTCCAGCGGCTCGGCGTTCGGCACTCACGCAGTAGCCTACTACCTGTTGGCCTATGTCTTCAGCAACCTCACGGTGTTCCTGGTGGTCGTGCTCGTCGGCGAGGCGGCCGGCGGGGATGAGCTGGACGACTACAAGGGGCTGTCCAAGCGCTCGGGGCTGCTGGCGGCGGTGATGTTCATCGGGCTGTTGTCGCTGGCCGGCATACCGCCCCTGGCGGGATTCGTCGGAAAGCTGCTGGTGCTGCTGGCCACCGTCCAGGCGGGCGCGCTATGGCTCGTTGCAATCGGGGCCGTGAATGTGGCGGTTTCGCTGTACTACTACCTGCTGGTGGTCAAGCGCATGTATCTTGAGGCGCCGGCAACTTCAGCGCCCATCGCCGTCGATGCGCCAGCCAAGCTGCTCTTGGCCGTGCTCGTGCTCGGCATCCTGGCTCTTGGAATTTTCCAGGAGCCGTTCCTGCAGCGGATTGCGACCGCGCTGTAATTCATTCGGGTCTGCGGCGTTTCGCCATGGCTTTAACCATGGCCAGATAGCGACGCGCCCGCGGATCATCGGCACGCAATCGCAGGGCTGCCTGAAAGTGGCTGGCGGCCTCCTCCAGCCGTCCGCGCTGAACGAAGATGGCGCCGAGATTCACGTGCGCTTCGACGGTGGGAGGACCCCGGCGGAGCGCTTCGGCGTAGGCATCGGCCGCGTCATCAACCCGCCCCAGGCCTTCCAGGACGACGCCCAGATTGTTGTAGGCCCATCCGTGGACGGTCGCAGCCGAATCACAGTCCGCAACTCCATCTCCGCCTCTCGCAGGCGGCCGCTGCGGCCCAACGCGAGCCCCAGGTTATGGCGCGCGCGGCTGTTGCGTGGACGCTTGGCAACGGTGTCTTGGAGCAGGGCGGTTTCGGTCCGGTAATCGTCATTGCGCCGGACGGTGCCCGCGGCGGCCGCACTCACCAGCGCCACCGCCGCCAGCGCAGCGAGGCGCCTGCGCATCCGCTGCGGCGTCATCAGCCGCGACAGCAGCCGCCAGGCGCCGACTACCGCTGCCGTGGTCAGCGCGCAGAGCGGCAGATACATGCGGCGCTCGGCCGCAATTTCCGTGGCCAGCGGATGCACCATCCAGAGCGCGGCTGAGACGGCTGCCAGCGCAGCGGCTTCCTGCTGGCTGAATGCGGCCTCCCGCCTCGTCACGAGGGTGCGCCTGATGATGCCAAACAGGAGGAGGGCGTTCATGAGATGGATGGCGACATTCACCACGTGATACCCCAGTGGGTTCAAGCCACCCACGGCGTAGTTGAGGGCGGTCAGCAGCGCCGGAACGGGACGACCGGAGAGCGCGATCTCGGCGTGGGGGGCAACCTCGGGGTCCCAGAGCAGCGGCAGGTGGCGGACCTGCGGATTGTCATGGAGGGCAAACCAGTCGTCAGGCAGGAAGGCGCCAGAGAGACTATTGGCGTAGACGACGGCGCCGAGAGCGACCAGCCACCACGCGAACCGTCGCGCCTGGTCGTGCTGAAAGTCAGGCAGTGGCTTCACCCGTCGTGGAGTGCGGTCTGGTGTTGCCCTCCGGCACGCATCGACTGCGACGTCCGGAAGAGCTCCCCAAGAAACTCCTCCAGCTCTTTCCAAGAAGCCTTGTCGGCCGACTCGTTGTAGGCCATGCCCGCGGAGGGATCGTCGCCCGCCTCCGGCACGGTGAAGCTGTGGACGGCGCCGGGATATTGGATCAGCCGGTAGTCCGCATGGGCCGCCTGCATCTCTTGCACGAACGCGGCCACCTCCTCGGAGGGGATGAAGCGGTCATCGGCCCCGTGAAAGACGATCACCTTCGCCCGGACCTCACCTGCGCGGGTAGGCATCGGCGCCTGAAGGCCCCCGTGGAAACTCGCCACGCCGAGCACGTCAGCGCCGCTGCGGGCCAGCTCCAACACGGTCGTGCCGCCGAAACAGTAACCGATCGCTGCGATTCTGGCCGCATCGACCAAGGGCTGCCGGCGCAAGGTAGCGAGCGCTGTGAGAATCCGGCGCCGCATCAGTTGGCGGTCATTGCGGTAGAGGCCGGAGAGATGCGCGGCTTCCTCATGATCCTTCGCGCGTACGCCCTTGCCGTACATATCGACGGCAAACGCCACGTAGCCGAGCCCTGCCAGTTGCTCGGCGCGCCGCTCGGCGTAGGCGTTGAGCCCTTTCCATTCATGCACGACCAGCACGCCCGGCGCCGGCGCTTCGAGGTGTTGATCGCGCGCAAGGTACCCCTCCAGGACGGCCTCGCCGTCTTGGTACTCGATCCGCTCCGTCAGCGTATGGGCGAAGGCCGGTGCGGCCAGGGCCCAGACCGCCAATCCAATCATCCCACGTTTCATCATCTCCTCCTGCGCTGAGGCGTCTCTTCCAGCAGCCGTTTTAACCCCCGCTCGCCCCGCCGCATCACGACGTCATGATTCCACGAGAACAGCGGGTGCAACAACGGCGCGACGATATTCATCCATCGCTTGACCGTCCGCACGCGCCATTCATAGTCGACGCGCGTGCCCGCCCCGTTCGGCCACAGCCGCCACACGCCGCGGCCTTCAAGCTCTCCGCGCGCCTGGCTCTCCAGCAGCCGGCAGGGCCGCAGATGCACCGTCGTCATCTCAACCACCAGCCGGTAGGGCAAACGGCCTTTCCACGTTAGGCGGTAGCGCGCCCCAAGACGGTCGACATCGCCTGAAGCCCGCTGCTCGACCCGCTCAAGCCCGCGCCACCACGCCCTCCAGCGCTCGACGTGGAGGATGGCGTCCCACACCTGCTCGCGGGGCGCGCCGATCTGCCAGGTGGTGAGGAACCGGTACTCAGCGCTGCTCACGACCGCTCTCCTACCAGCCGCGGCTCTTCGCCAGCCCCAGCAGCTCGCCGAAATCGTCGACCGCCAGATCGGGATGTGCGGCAGCCAGCTCGGCGGCATCGGCGAGGCCGTGCGAGACGGTCACGGTCGGCACACCCGCCCGCCGCCCGGTTTCGACATCGATGGGGCTGTCGCCGATCAGCAGCGTCTCATCCGCCGAGGCGGACGCGCGTTCCATGGTCGATTGCAGGGCGGCAGGATCGGGCTTCTTCGGATACGGTCCGTCGCCGCCGATGATGTCGAGAAAATAGTCCGCCACGCCGAGCCGCCTCAGCAGCTCGCGGGAATCCGGATTCGGTTTGTTCGTGATGACGGCCTGGGCGCGGTTGCGAAAGTGCTCGAGGAGCTCGCGCGCACCGGGATAGAGCCGGCTGTGGTCCACCAGATGCTCGCGGTAGTGCGCCCGGTAGATCGCCAATCCCTCCGTGATGCGCTGCGCATCGTCGGTCGCAAGACACTCGGCCACCAGCTGCGCAACACCGCGGCCCACGAAGCGCCGCACCCGCTCCGCCGCCAACGGCGGACGCTGCAGCCGCTTAAGCATGTGGTTCGCGGCGTTGGTGATGTCCTGCAGCGTATCCACCAGCGTGCCGTCCAGATCGTAGACAATTAAACGTTTCACGCCCCTATGTCCGGTGTTCGGTTACGTTTATCGGTTACGTGGCCCGTTTCGTTAGTCGTACGTCGGTGACGTCCAAACCGAATACCGTTACCCATAACCGACACGGGCTACGTCACCGATTACCGAATGACGTCACCGTCAATGAAAATAGCCTTTCAACACGTACTCCTGCACCATGCGCTGGGTGTTGAAGAAGGAGCCGTTGAGCGCGATGGCATGCTGCATGACGTTGATGTAGCCGTCATGGTTTCGATAGAACAGCGGGAGGATGACCTGCTCCAACTTGTCATAGAGAGAGGCGGCGTCGTTCGCCGATTGCTCCTGCGTGGCGGCATGGCCGTAATCCGCGCCGATCGCCCAGCCGGTCACGCCCTCCAAGTGCCCCTCGACCCACCACCCATCGAGCGTGCTGAGGCTGGGCACGCCGTTGAGGGCGGCCTTCATGCCGCTGGTGCCGGACGCCTCAAGGGGCGGCTGCGGGGTGTTGAGCCACACATCCGCGCCGGCGGTGATGAGCTTGCCCAGGTGCATATCGTAATTTTCCAGATAGGCGATCTTGATGCTCGGCTTGAGGGCCTCCTTCGCCTTGATGATCCGCTGGATGAGCTCCTTGCCGGCCTGATCGTGCGGATGAGCCTTGCCGGCATAGATCAGCTGAAACGGGCCGGCGCTTGAGACGATCCGCTTCAGGCGCTCGACGTCGTGAAACAGCAAATCGGCCCGCTTGTAGAGGGCGGCCCGGCGCGCAAACCCGATGGTGAAGACATCCAGGCTCATCCCGGCCATGGCGTGCTGGTTGACGTAGTCCAGCAGCTTCCGCTTGGCGGATAGATGCGCCTCCCAAATGTCCCGCGACGGAATCTTCAGGGCGTGCCGCAGGCTGAAGTTGTCCTCCCGCCAACTCGGGATGTGCGCGTCAAACAGCGCCTGAAACGGCTCCGACACCCACGTGCCGGCGTGCACGCCGTTAGTGATCGCGTCGACCTCCTCCAGAGCGAACATGGCCTTTGAGACCTCGCTGTGGCGCTTGGCCACGCCGTTGACGTAGCGGCTGAGGTTCAGGGCGAGCATCGTCAGGTTCAGCTGCCCGTTGGCGCCGAAGAGCTCCTGGGTGGCGATCATGTCCCGCCGGCCCAACACTTGGATGGCCAAGTCCATGCCGAATTGATCGTGTCCGGCCGGCACCGGCGTGTGCGTGGTGAAGACGCACTGCTGCCGCACCTGCTCGATGTCGTTCGACGTGAAATACTCGCGCCCCTCCCGCTGCGCTTGCTCCTCCAAGAGGGCGAGCGTGAGCAGGCTGGCGTGCCCTTCGTTCATGTGGAACCGGTTGATCTCGCGGAAGCCCAGCGCGCGCAGCGCCTTGACACCCCCCATGCCGAGGATGGCCTCCTGGCAGAGCCGGTAGCGGGCGTCTCCGCCGTAGAGATAGTGGGTCAGCGCGCGATCCCAGTCGTTGTTCTCCGGCACGTCGGAGTCGAGGAAGAGGACCGGCACGACAAAGCCGTCGCACCCTGTCACGTCGTACTTCCACGCCCTGAGAAAGACGGTGCGCCCCTCAATGACGACGGAGAACGACTCCGGCAGCCCCTCCAAACAGCTCTTCACCGACCAGGTGACCGGCTCTTCCTGCTGCCAGCCCTGGGCATCGATGCGCTGGGTGAAATAGCCCTTGCGGTGCAAGAGGGTGATGGCGACCATCGGCACGTGCAGGTCGGCAGCGGTGCGGATGGTGTCGCCGGCCAGCACGCCGAGGCCGCCACTGTAGGTGGGAATGCTCGGCTCGATGGCGATTTCCATCGAGAAGTAGGCGATGCGACGTTCCGCCGGCATCTGAGACGATCCTTCCGACCGGGTCACGCTATGGGAGGGTCCGGTGCGTGCCGGGCGTCAGCTCCAGAACGGCGGGACTCTTGGCGGCGACGACGAGGTGCTCCATCAGCTGCCGATCCTCATGTTGTCGTTCTCTTCACACGTGAAGACGTACACCGGATGGATGACGGGACGATAGCCCGGCGGTGCGGGAAACGGGAAGGTTACGGTCTCGTAGGCGCCGCCCGCCGTCCGGACGAAGCCGTAGCCGAAGCCGCGCAAGAGCCCCCAGGTGAATCCGGAGAGCGCGCCGGACTGAGTGGTCGTTTCATTGACTCGCTTCGGGATTTCGACCCAGCCGGTTGCGAAATTGGTCAGGCCACGGACGAGCTTGCGCATCGCCCCTCCCCAGCTGAACGCGAGCATCGGCCATGCGGACGGCCCGGAGCTGCCAGCGCCGGCCGAAGTCGCACCGGCCGTCTCAAACGCCGCCGAAGAGCCAGCGGCCGATGCGGCAAACGAGGCGGGGGCCGCTGCCGCCTGCGCCGCCTCCAACGCGTCCACCCGCTGGCTGACCGTCTGTACTTGGGTTTCCAGCGCAACCAGATCGCTCTCTCGTAGAGCGCCCGTAAACAGACACCCGCTAACCACCAACGGGATGAGTGGCAGGCTTACGCCTTGGAGGAGTCTCATGGCAGTATGCTAGCAACCTGTAGCAAACGATTCAAGCGCCTCGACCGCATGGCAAGCACCAAACCACTTTGAGATTTGGAGCTTACCGACTGGGTTTCACTGCGCTGCCGTAGGGGATGGCGGCGGTGCCGGGCGGGGGTGGTTCGGGTGTTGGCGGCAGCGCGCGGAACTCCTCGAGGCTCAACTGCACGAACTTCTCCGGCGCCTCGTTGAACGCCCGGGTGCCGGGGTTGATGAGCTCCTTGATGTCGAGCCACATGCCGTCGCGGGAATAGCTTGCGATATCGTGGCGCTGCGTGTCCATCCGGATGGCATCCTCCGGACAGGCCTCAACACAGTAGCCGCAGTAGACGCATAGGCCGAGGTCGATGTCGAAGCTCTTCGGATATTTCTCCACGTTGGGATCCGGGTGCTCCGCCGCCACGATGTAGATGCAGCGCGCCGGGCAGACCGTCTCGCACATCATGCAGGCGACACAGCGCGGCGTGCCGTCCGCCCGCTTCGTCAACCGGTGCCGCGTGCGCAGCCGGGGGGAGGTCTGGCGGAATTGGTCCGGATACTGGATCGTCACCGCCGCCTGCCGATCCTTGAACAGGCCGACGCGGTGGGCCAGGTGAAGAAACAGGTTGATCCAGAAATGCTTCGAGGTCAGCCACAACCCTTGCGCCACGGCCGGCAGATAGGAGCGCTCCCACCAGGTGAGTGCGCGCCGCTTGTGCGCATCCCTAATCCTATGGAGTAACTGCTCGCTCAGAGTAGAGCCCATCTTCACACTGCTTTTGTTTCAAGTTCCAGGTTTCAGGTTCCAAGGCAGCTTGAAACATGAAACTTGAAACTTGAAACTTGAAACTTGAAACCTGAAACTAAACATCAGCCTAGTACGACCGCCGCTATTCCCGTCACAACGATATTAAGGAGCGAGGCCGGAAACAGGATCTTCCAGCCGAGGTGCATCAGTTGGTCGTACCGGAAGCGCGGCAGCGTCCAGCGGATCAACATAAAAAACCAGATCAATCCCACCACTTTCACCGTGAAGGAGATCACGCCCAGAACAACGTACGTCAGATGAGAGATGGAAGGTCCAGCCCCCCATGGAAACTGGAAGCCTGTGGGTGTTAGATAGGGCACCTGCCAGCCGCCGAAAAAGAGCGTGGCGGTCAGGGCTGACACGAGCACGACCTCGACGAAGTCGGTCAGGAAGAAGAGGCCGAACTTCATGCCGCTGTACTCGGTGAAGTAGCCGATGATCTCCGGCTCCCCTTCCGGCAGGTCGAACGGCACCCGCTTGGTCTCGGCCAGCGCCGCCGTCATAAAGATCACGCACGCCAGCGGCTGAAGGAAGACCCCCCACGCCGGCAGCCAGCCCCACAGCAGCCGGCCCTGGCGCTCGACCATCAGGCCGACATCCAGCGTCTGGTAGCAGATGACGATCCCGATGAGCGAGACGCCCAAGGCAATCTCGTAGCCGAGCATCTGCGAGGCGGCACGCAGGCCGCCGATGGTGGCTAGGTTGTTGCCGGAGCTTAAGCCCGCCAGGATCACGCCGTAGGTGCCGATCGACGCCAGCGCTAGGATAAAGAGCAGCCCTGCGTTGAGGTTGGACACCTGCAGCGCGACGGTTCGCACCAACTCGCCGGTTTGAGGGTCGACAATCTGGATTGGGGGCCCAATCGGGATTGAAACAAAAGCGATGACCGCGAAGAAGACCGAAATGAGCGGTGCTAGCGTATGCAGAAACTTATCGCCCTGGGCCGGAATGAAATCTTCCTTCGTCAGGAGCTTGATCACATCCGCCAGCGCGTTGATGATGCCCAAGGCACCCAGCTTGCGGAGGACCCAGTTGATGAGGCCCCCGCCCAGCCACCACGGCAGCGGGATGGTGAAGTAGGCGCGGTTGGCCCCGATGCGATCCTGCATCAACGCGCTCTGCTTGCGCTCAAGCCACGTCTGCATGCCGGCGAAATTCAGCACCCCTCCAAGCACGAGGCCGCTCACTCCTAACTTGATGAGAAGGTCTACGAGCATTGTGAACGGTGTACCGTGTACGGTGTACGGTCCAGAGAGTCAATGAGACCAAAGAGCATCCCAGTAATACGTTGACCTGTTCCTCTCAACTCTTTGAACTGGTCAGCATCAACTGCCCGTTGTCGATACAGCACGTTGATCATTGAGAGGCGCTCGCGAGCGGAATCTATGGCTGTGCCGTAATACCGAGCTCGCTCCTTCTGCGACCGCTTTCCCGACCCCTCAGCAAGATTGTTCGAAATGGAAAGGCCGGCTCGAATTAACTGATCGGCTACTGGGAAGCGAATATCTGCAGGAAGCGCCCGACATAACATAAATAAGCGATCTAAAAATTGCAGCGCAAGCTGATACACTTCAAGTTTCTCAAAATCGAAAAAGCGTTCATCGTTGGCGTGTTCCGGTTTCACGGTACACCGTACACCGTTCACCGTACACCTCCGTGGCGATCTTCGTTAAGAAGAGCGCCATGCTCCCCAAGTGCTTGATAGACGAGCCCGCGAAACGCCGGTTCGTGCTGCGCGCAGTCCATGAAAATGGAGAATGGATCCACGAAGGCGCTCTTCAACCCCAACGGCTGCCCAAGTTCAGAGAGGATCTGCCACTCGGCTTTCGACTCACCCAGTGGATCGATGGCCTGATGGATGCGCTGCACCCGGCTTTGGAAGTTGGTGAACGTCCCGTCCTTTTCCGCGTAGACCGACGCCGGCAGCACCACGTGGGCTAAGGCCGACGTCGGATTGGCGTTTGTGCCGAGAAACGCCAGCAGCTCAAGTTGCTTGGCCGCTTCGGCCACCCGCGACTCGCCGAAGATCGCCGCGAGATCCTGCGTGAAGACGAGCAGCGCCTTCAGCTGCTTCTTCGCCGCCTGCTCCAGCAGCGCCTCAGCACCCTCGGCGATGCCCAGCGCTTGCGCGCCTCTGGTATTCGGCGACTTATCCACCTGGATCAGGAAATTGTCGCCCTCGCCGGGCCTTGGCCGCTGGAAGACCACCTGCGTGATGCCAACCTCGGCGCAGAACCGTTTTGCCGCGTAGAGATCCTCATTCGTCAGGTGGCTTGAGAGCACGACGCCGACCTGATCCATCTGGCCGGCATCTTTGAGCGCTTTCAGCCGGTTGGCGACCGCACCCACCCCTTCTTCCCACGTGCCGGGACGCAGCGCTGCCCCCTCGCGCACCTGCACCTTCTCAATCCGGTTCTGGTCGATGAACTTGTAGCCGTAGCGGCCCTCGTCGCACATCCACCATTGGTTCACGTCCGGGTTGTAGCGGGGTTTCAGCCGCATCACCCGCCCGCCCTCCGCGATGTGGCGTCGCCAGTCGCGTTCCCGGTTGTAGTGGATCTGGATGTTGCAGCCGCGGGAGCAGCCCGGGCAAACCGAGTTGGTCGAGCCGAGATACCATACGCGGCATTTAAACCGGAAGTCGCGGTCCGTCAGCGCCCCGACCGGACAGATGTCGACCACGTTGCCCGAGTAATTGTTGTCCAGCGTCTTGCCGGGCTGCACGCCGATCACCGCATGGTCGCCGCGGCTGAAGATCCCGAACT
>JACQRD010000095.1 GCA_016206675.1 Candidatus Omnitrophota bacterium | reverse complement strand
CGCTAGGTGTGCCTTTCTCGTATTTACTACTATTATTTTAAAATAATAACATAAGTTATATCTAAACAATACCTGACCCCAGATTATTGTGTCAAGAGGACGGGGGGAAAATGTTAGAAGAGAAAAAAGTGACGCGTTCTCTAGCGCTTAGGCAGCGGACGGCTTGAGAGAGGCCAGGATCAGGCGGCGCAGGTTCCGATAGAACGTGACCAGCTCCGAAATCTGGAGCGGGACAATCATCCGGGGCAGCACGCGAAACGTCTCCACGTCCCCGATCAGTCTCGACCACAGAAACGGCTCGATGGAGGCATCCTTCTGTTTGGCCTGGGCTAACCACGTCAGGATGCGCTGCGGATGATCCTTCAGCAGCAAGTACAGATCGACATAATCTTTGACATCCAGGCGCCCCTGGATGGCGGCCACTTTGTTGAGGGCAATGTTGTCCAGCGTATCGACCAGCCACGTGCCCTGCCGCACCGGCACACCGACGCGAAACGGCACATCGCGCACCACGTCAACCCGCAAGCCTTCCGGATGTCGCAACCGGATAAACTGCGGCGTGCGCGACTCGACCGTCAGCCCCAGCACGGGCAGCAGCCGCTGGAGCGTCGGCCACACCACCTCAAGCGACTGGTCGTTCGTGAACAGATCCAGATCATCGGAATAGCGGTGGAACAGATAATACGCCGCCAAGGCCGTGCCCCCGGTGAGATAAAATGACGGCGCCAACGCCTCCTCGGCAAACACCGCCTCCAGCACCGTTCGCTGCAGAGGCGTTAAGATCTCGGGGCGGGATGCGTCCATACCGCAATCGCCTCCTCCCAGTGGCGCTTCACCTTCTCATCCAGCCGCAGATGGGGCAGTGCTTGTTGCAACGCTTCCAGCGACACATACCGGACGATCTCCTCCGGCCCAAGCCGCTCCAGCATCCGCCCCAGCAGCCACTTGCGCTGCTCGAATGGCGCATGCGTCAGCAGCTCATGCACCTGCGCTTCGGTGAGGCCATAGTCCCATAAAAACCACGGCCGCTTCCGCCCGTCCTGCCCCAAGCTGGGCTGGAGCGCTAGCGCCTTTCTGGTGCGAACAAACTCCATCGTCGCCACCCGACCCAAGCTGGAGATCGAATCAAAATAGGCGTTGCGACGAAGATAGCGCGCAAGCTCACCCATCTCTTGGCGGCTGAATCGGATCGTTGCGATCACGCTTCTGTTCATCCCACGCCCTGGCACGGGCGGCCATTGGCCGCCCGGTTGAGCAGGCGCTTCTTGAAGCGCGCTAACTTCCTCGGACTGCGCTTGAGCGCCCGCTCATAGGCTTTGGCTCCTGCGACCGTCGAATGCGGCTCGACGCCGACCAGCCGCCATGGGCGCTTCCGGCTGGTGTAGGCAGAGAGGGCGGCATTGTGCTCAACCAGGCGGCGCACCGGATCAGTCGTCCACCCCACGTAGCACGTGCCATCCTCGTGACTCTGGAGCAGGTAGACGTAGGCGGCCGCTCGAGCCGGTGCGCCGCCAGTGCCAGGGCGTGGGATCATGGCACCTATGAGTGTATTCGATTCAAATACATATGTCAAGACCAACAAGAACCGGACACAACAGGGAGGAGGTTAGGCGGGGGCGGGCTGGGACTCGGAGGGCGCGGTCGCGGTGGCGGCTTGGGTGAGCTTGGCCGAGAGGATCTGCGAGATGCCGGCTTCGGCCATCGTGACCCCGTAGAGGGAGTCCGCCTTGGTAATGGTCTTCTTGTTGTGCGTAATCAGGATGAACTGGGAGAGCTCCAGGAACTCTTCGAGCACCTTCGTAAAGCGGTCCACGTTGGCCTCATCGAGCGGCGCGTCGATCTCATCGAGAATGCAGAAGGGCGAGGGCCGCACCTTAAAGAGGGCGAAGAGCAGCGCGATGGCGGTCAGCGCCCGCTCCCCTCCCGAGAGGAGGCTAATACTCTGCAGCCGCTTGCCCGGCGGGCGGGCGACGATGTCGATGCCGCACTCGAGGATGTCCTCCTCATCCATCAGGAGCAGATCCGCCTGGCCGCCGTTGAAGAGCCGCGTGTAGTAGTGCTGGAATTCCTGCTTGATGCGCTCGAAGGTGTCGCGGAACTGCGCGCGCGCCGCCTTGTTGATCTGCGCGATGGAGTGCTTCAGATCCTCGCGCGCCTGCACCAAATCCTGCTGCTGGGTCTGCAGAAACTCCAGCCGGCGCTTGAGCTCATCGTACTCATCCACCGAGCCCAGGCTGACCGGCCCCATTCCTTCGAGCTGGCCGCGCAGCTTCTGCACCTGCTGGGCCATCTCGGCGCGCGGGGCTTCCTCCAGCGGTGCCGGCTTGGCCTGCAGCTCGGCCTGCAAGGTGGCTTCGTCGATCTGGTAGAGCTCGCGCAGCCGCTCCAGCAGCCGCTGCCGCCGGAAGCCGCGCTCGGCCAGCTGCTGGGAGAGCTCCTGGATCTGGCGCGCCAGCGAGGAGAGCTGCTGCTCCGTCGCCAGCACCTGCGGCAGCACGTGATCGCGCTTGGCTTCCTCCTCGCGCAGGGTGGCGGCGATGCGCTCGGCCTCGATCTCAAGGCGCTGGCCCTCTTCCACCATCTGCTTGGCGTGCTGCTGATGTTCGTCAAGCTGCTGGGTCAGCTCACTGAGGCGGGTGGCGGCCTCCTGGCGCTGGCCGGCTTTGGCGGCTGCCTGATCCGTCAGCTGTGCTTGCTCCGCCTCAAGGTCCGCCTTGCGCGCGGAGAGCGCGGCCAGCCGATCCGTCAGCGCTTGCAGTGAGCTGTCGATCTGGGCGCGGGCAATCAAGAGCTCCTGCCGCTTTGCGTTGGCGGCGTCCCGCGTGGCGTGCAAGCCGGCCAACGCCTGCTCCGCGGCCTGCTGCCTGGCCTGCGCCGCTTCAACCGCCGCGTGAAGCGCGGCTTGGGCTGCCTGCTGCTCCATCCGTTGGGTGGCGATGTCGCGGGCCTCAAACGCCAGCGCCGCCTGGGCGTCCTCGAGATGGCGCAGCTCATGCCGGAGGTGGCTGATGGCACTGTCGACTTTGTGGAGTGCCGGCTCGATGTGCGACTGCCGTCCCCGGGCGGATTCCACTTCCACAAGCCGGCTTTGCCACTCGGCTTCGGCCGCGGTGGTCTCGGCCTCCGCGGCTGCCGCTTCCTGCGTCAGCACCTGCGCATACGACTGGGCGTGCTCCCAGCGCTGCTTGCGCCCGACTCGGTTCTGGGCGCCGGCGCGTGCCGCGCCGAACTTCCAGGAGCGCCGATCCCACCGGTCGCCGCGCCGGCTGACCACCCGCGCCTGCGCCGGCATGCCTTCCCCCAGCAGGCGCTGGATGTCGTCGATGACCCAGGAATCGTTGAGGATCCAATTCACGAGCGGCTGATAGACGGCCTCGGCCTGCACATACTGCTTGACCGGCCCGGCCACGCCGGCGGCCGCCAGCTGCTCCATCGGCGCGGCAAACGGCGGGCAGTCCGCGAGCACGAGGAACCGGCACGCCTCAAGCTGCTTGGCACCGAGCAGCTCACGGCAGCGGGAGAGCGTCTGCCGATCCCGCACCACGAGCGCTTCGGCCAGCGGCCCAAGCGCCGCTTCAACCACTTCCTCATAGCCGGGCACCGGCTGGACGATATCGGCCAGCGGCCCGATAAGGCCTGCGATGTTCTGCTCCATCAGCGTCTTGACCGCGTCCGGAAATCCTTCGTAGCGCTGCCAGAGATCTTCGAGCACTCTGGCCTGCGCGCGCTCGCCGGCTAACTGCTCCCGTGCTTGGTGCAAGCGGCCGGTCAGCTCATGGCGGCGCGCGGCGCAGGCCTCCAGCGCCTGTTGGGCGGCTTCCAGCGCCCGCTGCACCCCATCGCACTGGGCCTGGAGCCCCTCGCGCTCTTGCAGTGTGGCGACATGCCGCTGCTGCAATTCATCGAGCCGGGCGGCCTGGTGGGTTCGCTGCTCTTCCAGCCGTGCGAGATGCGCCGCCAATCCCTGCAAGCGGGAGGCCAGCTCCGTCAGCTGATTGCGCTGATGCGACGCGTCGGAGGCGGCGTCAAACACGGCAGCCTTGGCCGCGGCGATGGCCTCGAGCTCCGCCTGGGCTAGCACCTCTGACGCGGCCAGCATCTGGCGGCTCTCGGCCAGCTGCCGCTGCATGCCGTCACGCTGCGCGGCCAGTTCCGCCTCGCCGCCGCCGGCTCGCGCGAGGTCATCGTCCACTTTGGCCAGCCGTTGCTGCAGCTGCGTCTGTTCCGCGCCGAGCTGCTGCAGCTGCTGCCGCACCTCGCCGATCCACCGCGTCTTTAAGGTAAACTGCGCCTCGTGCTGCTGCGCCTGGCTGGCGCAGGAGGCAATCTCCGCGCGGAGCTGCTGCAGCTGCTGCTGAATCGCGGAGACCACCGCGTTGCAGGATTCCAGCGAGGCCATCCATTGCTGCTTCTGCGCCTGAAGCCCGTCCTGCTGGCCCGTCAGCGACTGCGCCTGGGCTTCCACCGCGTCGGCGCGCGCAGCACCGGAAGAAAGCTCATCCACCGCCAGCCGGAGTTCGAAGGATTTCAGCTGCTCCCACTGGGACTTGTACCGGCGGGCCTTGTTGGCGGCGCGCTCCAGCGCCCCGACCTGCCGGCGGACTTCATTGGTGATGTCGACGAGGCGCACCAGGTGCTCCTCGGTCTCGTCCAGCCGGCGCATCGTTTCCTGCTTCTTGGCCAGATATTTGGCCACGCCGCTGGCTTCCTCAAAGGGCACGCGGCGCTCCTCCGGCTTGGAGGAGAGGATCAGGTCGATGTGGCCCTGCTCGATAATGGCGTAGGTGCCCCCGCCTAAGCCCGTGCCGAGAAAGAGCTCCTGGATGTCTTTCAGGCGGCAAGGGGCCTGGTTGATGGCGTATTCGCTCTCGCCTGAGCGGTAGACGCGGCGGGTGATGGTCACTTCCGTGAAGGCGATGGGCAGCAAGCCTTGCTCGTTGGCGATGGTGAGGTTGACCTCGGCCATCGACAACGGGGCGCGCTGATCGGTGCCGTTGAAAATGACGTCTTCCAGGCGGGGCGCGCGCACATCGCGCGGGTTGTGCTCGCCCAGTACCCAGCGGATGCTGTCGCAAATATTTGACTTGCCAACGCCGTTCGGGCCGACGATGGCGGTAACACCGGGCTCGAAGTGGATGGTGGTTTTCTGGGCGAAGGATTTAAATCCGAAGATTTCGAGGCGCTTAACCCGCATGGCCAGAGACCGTCAGTCGGTAATCGGTTACGTGACCCGTGTCGTCGTTCGGTCACGTAGTTCGGCTGTTGACGAACAACGTAACCGATAGACGAAACGGGCTACGTCACCGACAGCCGACAAACGACAACCGAACCTCTCAACCAACAATGTCTTCCCCGCCGTCGACGCCGATCGTATTGCCGGTGAGCCAATCGGCCCCGGAATTCGCCAGAATGGCGATGGCCTGCGCCACGTCGTCGGTCGTCGTCAGCCGGTGGTAGGGGTTGCGCGCCTTGGCGAACTCGATCATCTGATCGCTGCCGGGGATCTTGCGCAACGCCGGCGTATCCGTGACACCCGCGCGCACGGCGTTAGCCGTCGCCCCGTAGGGGGCCAGCTCCATCGACAGCTGGCGGATGTGCGACTCCAGGGCCGCCTTCGCCGCCGACACCGCGCCGTAATTGGGCCAGACGCGCGTGCCGCCGGAGCTGGTCATGGCAAACACCCGCGAGCCCTTGCCGATCATCTTCCGGGCGGCCAGCTCCTGCACCCAGTAGACAAGACTGTTGGCCATGACATCCAAGGTCATCTCCATCTGATCCTTGGTCAGCTGGTCCTTCGGATCCGGCGTCAGATAGGGTTTGAGCGTCCCGAACGCCAGGGAATGCAGCAGGATGGTGATGGGCGCTCCTCCCATCTTCGGCTGGACCTGATCGAGGACTTCCTGGCGTTTCTGCGCATCGGCGGCGTTCACATTGAAGAAGTGGACCTGGACGTTGCTGGCTTGCAGCGTCTTGATGAGCTCCTCAACGCCGGCCATGGCCCCGCGACGATCCAAATGGACGCCGATGATGTGCATGCCCTGGCGCGCCAGCGCCTTCGACGTCGCGGCGCCGAACCCGCTGGAGGCGCCGAGAATGAGCGCCCACTTGCCTAAGAGACCGTCGCTGGCCATCAGACTTTCTATCCTATCATGGAACGTAATCAACCGCCAGGCGGAAGCGCACTTCGGTCTCCGACGTGCCGGCGGGAAACGGCGCAAACGGCTGCGCCGTTTCCAGCGCCTGCTTGGCGGCGGCGATGAACGCCTCTCCCTGCGGGCTGGCCACCTGCGCCTCGCCCACCATCTGGCCGTCATGGCTGAGGACGAACGAGACGACCACCGAACCCGGCGGCAGCGACAGCGCATGGAATTGGCTGAGGAGGTACGCCTGCAGCCGCTGGCGCACGATCTGCCGGTACGCGGAGGGCAGCGGATCCTGCAGGATGACCGCCGGCAGATTCGCCCCGGCGCCGGCTTCTGCGGCCGCCTCCGCCGGCGGGACCACGTACGGGCTGCCGTCCGGGAGGATGATCTGCGGCGTGATGAAGACCACCAGTTCGGATTTCTTCTTGTTCACCGCTTTGCCCCGAAACGGCAAGCCGATAATCGGCGCATCGCCCAGCACGGGGATCCGGTTATCCGTCCGTGCATCCTTGGTGTCAATGAGGCCGCCGATGATCAGCGTCACGCCGCTTTTGACCAGCACGCTCGTCTCGGCTTGGGTGGTTTGGACAATCGGCACGATGGTATTCGTCACGCTCGTGATCGTGCGCGCCACCGAGCTCACCTCCGGGCGGATCTTCAGTTGGACATGGCCGTCGCCTTTGATGTTCGGCGTGACGTAGAGCTTCGTGCCCACCTCCTCGGTCTTGACCTCCGGCGCCGACACGGTCGAGCCGGTCGCCGGCACCGTGGTGGTGGTCGTGATAAAGGCCTCCTTGGTGCCCACCAGGATCTTCGCCTCCTGGTTATTCGACACCATGATCCGCGGATTAGACAGCGTCTCGGTCTTGCCGATTTTCCTGAGCGCCTCGACCAGGGCTTTGTTGTCGGATACCGACGAGAGGTATCGCATGGCCGCTCCGGTCGCGGTGGCCGAGCTGCCGATGATGTCGCCGCTGATCACATCTCCGCGCGTGAGCAGATTGGAGCGCACCGTCGTATCGACGCCGGGGAAGATCCGCTGCCAATCGATCCCGAGGCTGTTGTCGTCGGTGAGCGTGACGCTGACGATTTTCGCCTCGATGAGCACCTGGCCGTCGGGCACGTCGAAGGCGCCGATCACCTGCTGCGCGCGGGCCATCGACTCCGGCAGATCGGTGATGACGACGGTGTTGGAGCGGGCGTCGAAGGTGAAGGTGCCCACCGGCGAGAGCAGCTCCTGCACCTTCTCCTTGAGCTTCTCCGCTTCGGCATAGTTGAGCTTGAAGACCCGGCTCTCCGTGGGGCGGTCCAGCTGCTTGAGCAGCGCTCGCATCTGCTCGAGCTGATCCGGCGCGTCGTTGACGATCAGGGTGTTGGTGGCTTCATCGGCCACCACGCGGCCCACCGATGACTTGACCTGGTTCAGCACGGTGGCCGCCTGCGCCGCCTTGGCGTAGCGCAGCCGGTGCACGAGGTTTTCCTTCCGCTCCTGGAACTTCTCGCCGTAGAGCAGCTCGTAGTCGCGGGCCATCATCACCGTGATGATGTCTCCCCGCCGCTCGTACGCCAGGTCGTTGGCGCCGATGATCAGCTCAAACGCGTCCCAGACGTCGACGTCCTTGACGAAGATCGTCACCCGGCCGCTGACGTTGCGCCCGGCGACGAAGTTCAACCCGCTCTTCTGCGAAAGCAGCTTCAGCACATCGAGAATGTCGACCCCCTTCAGATCCAGGGAAATGCGCTGCCCGGTGATGGGCGGCCGAGAGGTGGGGCGCGGCACTGCCGGCGGGGGCTGCGGCCAGCTGTCTGGGGCGATTCCGACCAGCAACAGTGCGACCATCCACCAGGTCCCGACACGCATCACCGCCTCACCCCTTCCCGCGTCAAAGCCATCCTCACAACGACAGCGTGATCCGCTCTCCATTGAGGCTGAGGATCACGCGATTCTCCAGCACCTCTTCCAAGACCGCGCCTTCGGTCACCGCCTGTCCCGTGGTCACAAAATAGGTCTTCTTCGTCTCGGCATCCTCGATGATGGCCTGCGCCGGATCGCCCGCCACGATGCCCATCAGCGTCAGCCGCGCGACCAAATCCTTCGCCTTCACGCTGGGAGCGGCACCTGCCGACGGCGCGGCCGCATCCGACGGCGCGGCCACCAGCGAGGAGACGAACAGCGGCCGCAAGACGCTGCCGGCTAGCTGCGGCACATCGACCGGCGGCGGCAGCTCGCCGGCCGGCGCTGCCGCTGGAATCTCCGGCAACGGCGGAATCTGCACCGAGGGCAGCGGACGCGCTAATTGCAGCAGCAGGTACACCAGCTCCGCCGCCAACACCACGGTCAAGGCGCCGCCAACGAGCACCGGCCATCGCAAGGGCGTCTGCGCCACCGAGACGCCGCTGCCGACCGCCGCGCTCGCCGCCTGGCGCGCCGGCGTGACTTGAGAGGCCGCCGGGCCTTTGGCCCGGATCAGCCGCAGCAAGCGTTCTTCAGGCGATGGCCTCGTGGACCCATCGGGACTCATCCCGGATCAGCTCTCCTATCAGCGCGTCGTCCACTTCCCGTCTCTCATGCATGACGGCGGCTTCCAGCGCGTTGTGGCACAGCAGCGCGATCTGCCGCGGATAGCCCTGGGTGAAGCGGTGGATGGCGGCGATGGCCGCCGGGGCGAAGAGTGACTGGCCCTCCGTCCCGCCCGCCAGCAGCAGGCGGTAGCGGATCATCTCCGCCGTCTCCTCCTCGCTGAGCGGATTGATGATGTACTTCAGGGCCACCCGGTCCATGAAATTGCGCAGGCGCCGGATGCGACTGAGCAGCTCCATCTGCGCGAAGATCACCACCTGCAGCAGCTTGTACTCGTTGGTTTCGTAGTTGAGCAGCACCCGCAGGTTCTCCAGCATGTCGAGCGAGAGCTTTTGCCCCTCATCGATGAGCAGGACCGTCGTTTTGCCCTCCGTCACCCCGCTCTGAAAGAGGTGGTGCTCGATGGCCTCCCGGCAATCGAGGGTCGACTTCGGACTGGACCGGATGCCGATGACGCGGCAGAGGTGCAGCAAAAACTGGTACTCCGATTCGAACGACGGATCGAGGACGATGTGGAAGGCGAAGCCGTCTTCCTGCGGAAAGTTCGCCAGCAGGGTGCGGGCGAGCGTGGTCTTGCCAGTGCCGACTTCGCCGAGAATCAGCGAGAGGCCGCGCCGCAGCCGGATGGCGATCTCCAGCCGGGCCAGCGCCTGGGCGTGGGAGCTGGAGCGGAAGAAGAACGCCGGATCAGGGCTCGTGGAAAATGGCTCTTTCGTCAGGCCCAGTTCGGCGTAGTAGCTCATCTGGCTAACGAAGACTCGAGACTCGAGACTCGAGTAACTGCTGAATTTCAGCGAGACTCTTGCGTTCTTTGCGAAGAGCACGGATGCGGGAGAGCTGCTCTAAGGTGGTCTGGTCGAAATAGCGAAAGCGGGTCTCCGGGCTTCGGCCGACTTCCTGGATCAGCCCGAGCTTGAGGTAAAACTTGAGGGTGTGGATGGAGTGGCCGCTAAACCGAGATAAGTCTTTGATTAAAAAGATGTTAGATATTTGATTCATGTCCACTCTCTAGATAGAGAGCAGGAGCATCATAGCATGATTAAACGTAGAGTCAAGTTTGAAAAAAGTGGGATGGACCCTGAAAGAGGAGTTAGTGGAGGGTGAGCTTTTGGATCACGAGGTTGGCGCGCAGCAGCTGTTCTCTGGTGGGGGCACTGACCAGCCGCAGGCGCTCAATCGTCAACAGCTTTGGCATCCGCAGCACCGCGTCGAGAAAGGCCAGGACCTGTTCTTGCGAGCCTTCAAGATCCAACTCCACTTCATAGCGGCTCAGCCGCCCCTCTTGCTTCGCGTTGCGCGGTTTCATGCTCAGCCGCACATCCGACGCCTTCGAGAGCTCCTGCAGCTGATTCAGAAACGGCACTTGGGTGGCGTCCTCCTCCTGACGCAGGTAGGGCTCAATCTGCCGGTACTGCTCCTCGATGGCCGGTGCTTGCTCCAACAGTCGCTCCACCGCTTTCAGCCGCTGGGCCTGCGTTTCAATCTCCAGATGCAACTGCCTAGTGCGGTCCCACAACGGCTGCACGATCAAGGAAATCGCCCCCCAGCAGCCGATCAGGCCGCCAGCAATGACGGCAAGGCGGAATTCCCGCGGACGGATGGACGGCATCCACTTCATCGCTAGCTCGGCCGGGATTGTTGGACGACCATCTCGAAGTCGGTGCGGTCGCCCGATGGGGTGGTGCGCAGCGTGGAGTACTTCAACTGGACGGCGGTCACCCCGCCGAGGCGCTCCAGCCGGCTCTGGTAGTCGAGTACATCTTTCGCCGAGGCGGCACTGCCCCGCACCACCACTTCGCGCCGCGTCCGCTCAAAGGCGAATCCTTCGAGGGTCACCGTCGCCGGCGTGGCCCCGAAGACATCCACCAGCATCCGGCCCAGTTGCCGGCGGTCTTCAAGGACGGAGGCGACAAACTGATGCAGTCGGTTCTTCTCCTGCGCCTGTTTGGCCACCGGTTGGACCGTCGTCAGCGCGAGGTCAAGCCGCTGCGCGAACTGATGCTGGCGCGCCGCCTGAAGACCGAGCAAGCCCGCGCCCATCGCCAGCACCCCCAAGAGCAGCAACCCGATGACCACCAACTCCTGCACTTGCTGCCGATGGCGCACCTGCACGCGGATCTCCGTCGGGCTGACATTCAGCAGCCCCCGCAGATCGCTCGAGGCCACCCCGCCGACCACCACGGGCGAGATCGGCGGAGCGGTCGGCATCAGGCACCCCTTGAAGGCCTGGCGGCTCTCCACCGGCACCACCGGCAGGCCCAGCCGCTGGGCCAATGACTCGCTCCAGGCGGCAGTGTCTCCGAGCCCGGTGAGCACCACCGACCGCACCTCGACATCTGCCAGCTCCTTCCGAATGGCCGCGCGGCTGCGCTCCACCTCCTGCATCAGCAGCTCCGCGGTCTCAGCGCCGCCGGCCCAATCCTGCGCGCCCTGCCCGATGCTGCGGCTTGAAAGAATTCTCCCGCCGCCCACCAGGACAAGATCCGTGCGCGCATCATCCACATTCACGACGAGGCACGGCTCCCGCGAGGCCTCGGGACGTACCGCCTGGCGGTACCAGCCCAGCACGCCCCACGGGCTGAGCGTGAGCATCCGGGGGCTTAAGGCCGCGCCGCGCAGCACCGCCGCATGCCGGTCGATGACGTCGCGCTGGCAGGCGACGACCGCCACCGTGCTGAAGCCCTGCTGCCGGGTCAGCACATGGAAGTCCATGATCGCTTGCTCGCGGGCATACGGCAGCTGCGCTTTGGCATAGAGCTCCACCATCTTGGCCAGCTCGATCGGATCGACCGCTGGAAACTTCACCACGCGGGTGATCACCTGCTCGCGGGAGACAACCGCCAGCACATCGGCCGCGCCGACTTTCGCGCTTTTCAGCAGCGACTTGAGGACCGCCGTGGCCTCCTCGGGGGCGCTGACCGGCTGGCAGAAGATCGACCGCACCCGCGGGTGCGCCTCGCTGCCCTCTGCGAGGGCCAACCGCAGCGTCAGTCGCGTCCACTCCACCACAAGGCGGGTAGCCATCGTCAGCCACCAGTTCCGCAAAGAAATTGCGAATTGCGAATTGCGAATTGCGAATTGACAGCCTTCCAATCCGCAATCCGAAATCCGCAATCCGCAATGGGAATTACCATTCTCTCCACGCAATAATGCACGGCTCCGGCATCCCCTTATCACACCCCTTGCGCCGCACCACCGCTTCCACCCGCGCGCTGACAAGGGAGCCACCGGCGCGGCCCGGCGAGAGCGGCACCTCGCCAGCAGACACCACGGTGAACGTCTGTGACGTCACCCCCATCGCCGTCAGTAGCGCTTCCTCGGCGGCCCGCTGCTGCGGATCAGCCACGGACCAACCACCACCTGCCGGCAATGGGGCGACCAAAGTCGTGATGATTCCAGCACCCTCCTGCTCGAAGCGGCCGTCCTGCTCATGGGCGTCTGCCCCATCAGGACCGTCGCGAAACTGCTCAATGGCCGCGATGGTCGCTCCGCTGAGGCCGATGGCTTCCAACACGTCCGCTGAGGCCGTGTTGACATTCACCTTCATCGCCCCCGCCGTCCCATAGTACGGGCTCGTCAGCTCCCGGAAAGAGGCGAAGCGCTTCGGCGCAAGGCGCTCCATCCCGGGGATCGCCAGCAGCTCCTCCGTCACAGCTACCGGCGCATTCTTCGCCACATACGGCGGATCCGTTGACTCGTCGATTTCCAAACCGCCCCCCGCGTTCGGTGTGGCATCCTTATCGACATAATCGACGATGCGCGCGGCCAGATCGTCTGCGCCATCCAACAATGCGGCCAGCGTGGAGGCCGCTGCCGCATTCGCGGCCACGCCGTTGAGAAACACTTTGCCCTCCTCATCGGCCACGTGCACCCATGCCCTAGCACCCCGCACGAGCCGGCCCGTGGACTCGATCTCAGTGCCTGCCGCCCGCAGCTCCCACGTCGGCGATGGATCAGGGCCGTCGCCTTGCACGAAGGCCCAGTCGGAGTCCCCCAGCCAGTCATAAGCTTCATCGCCGTGCGTGCCGTCAGCGGCCAGCCGCTGCATCGCCGCGTAGACGCCGCTGCGGGCGATCGCCTGGGCTTGGCTGCGCACCAAGCGGTACTTCGTCGTCCGCAGCTCGACGGAGAGGTAGCGCGCCACCGCCACGGCAAACGCCGAGAGGATCGTCACCAGCCACAGCGTGATGATCAACAAGGAGCCGGCCTGCGAGTCGAGGGATCGATTCCCCATCTACTGCGCAGGCGGTCTCAGGACTCCCGCAGGCACGAGGAACACGGTTTCCAGCGCGCTGGGCGCTACTCGGACGGCCGTGGCCGTCCTGGCGATCGCTAACCGCATCCGGATCAGCCGCGGCAGCGCCTGCGGACTGTCTTGCCACTCGGTGCGCCAGTCCAACGGCTCCGACTGGCGGCTTGGATCATCGGAGCGCAGATAGGCATAGGCGAGCGACAGGGTGTCGCACTCCGGCACCAGCAGCTCGGGATCGGGCCCGCGCTTGGCCCATACCTGGGCGACCGACCAGCTGCTGCGCCAGAGGCCCTGTTGTTCGCCGAGCTGTCCGCACCAATAGGACACGCGCCGGATGGCGGCCGGCTCACCCCACTGGCGCGAGGCGGCCGTGTACACCGCCAACTCCTCCCCATTCAATTCGACGGGTAGCAGCGCGGCGTCGCTCGTCGGAGCGTACGCCTCCGGGCGCGCATCCAGCACGATGGCGTGCGCTAAGTCGCGGCTCATGCGCTCGAGGGCAACGCTCAGCTGTTGCCGGGCCTCGGTCGATTGCGTGACCCGCTGCCACACTCTGATGCCGCCGCGCAGGTGGGTGGAGAGCCCCGCGAACAGGATCGCCACCATGGTGACGGCGAGCAATAACTCAACAAAAGTTAACCCCCTTACTTGAGCCTTGAGCCTTGAGCCTTGAGCGCTTTTCGACATTAGAACCACGACGATGGCCAGACCGCCATGAGGGTGACGGCGCGGCCGGGCTCGCCCGTCTTGGAAACGGTCAGGACGACGTCGGTCATCGATGGGCCGCCGGCCTCGGCGTGATGAGGCGTGGCGCGCACCCTCCACTGATACCCTTCATAGGGATCGTCGAACGAGCCGCTGAGTTGCTGCGAGGGGATGGGGGCCTGTTTCAGTCCCCAGCCCTCCAATTCCAGCAGCTTGGCGCGCGCCAGCGGCAGCAGCGTGTCATAGGCTTCGGCCACGGCCAGGGCGCGCAGCTGCCCGCCCAAGGCGCGGCTGACGAACACCAACCCCACCGCGATGACCACGGCGGAGAGCACGGCTTCAACAAGCAGCAGTCCCTGCTGCGAGGCACGCCCAGCCTGTCGCTTCATGCACCGTCACAGTGTAGACCGCGGTAGGGCTCTTCACGGCCAGCGTCGTCGTCGGATCGCTGCTGCCATCCGGCAAGAAATAGATGCATCGGCACTCCACCGGCTGATCCTGGCGGCTGATCTGCACGACCACTGAGGAGGGCAGCGCGACGCTGACCATGCGATCCTCCAGCCGCTCGAGACGGCGGTCGGCGCCGACGGCTTCCAGATGCGTGCGACGCGCCTGCTCATCCCACACCCAGGCTACCGGACGAGCCTCGGCGATGGCCCGCTCGCGGGCGGCGCGCAGCGTCTGCGCGAAGTGCACGATCGACTGCTCCGTGCGCAACCGCTCGGCCACCTGCTGGAATTTGGGCGCGGAAACCGCGAGGAGGATTACGAGGATCGCCGTGACGAACGCCAGCTCAATGAGCGTAAATGCAACCGATCGAAGTTGGAGGCTGGAGGCTGGAGGCTGGATTGGAATGGAGTTTCTAGCTTCCAGCATCCTGCTTCCAGCGTCTTAGTTCTTGATGTCGTCTTCGGTGCCGGCCTGCCCGTCCGGGCCGAGGGAAAACAGATCGTAGTCCTTCTCGCCCGACTCCGACGGATACTTGTACTGGTACTCCCTGCCCCACGGATCCTGCACCTGCTTCTTCAAATAGGGCCCTTTCCAGGCCTCCGTATTGGCCCCGGAGGGCAGGCTGTCCCCCTTGTAGAGCGGATCGAGCGAGGTGCCGGTCGGAAAGCTGCCCATGTCCAGCTCGTACAGATCAAGGGCCAGGCCGATGGACGCAACATCCGACTTTGCGCGGGAAATTTTGGCTTGCTCGCTGCGCCCGGCTAGCCGCGGCACGACCATCGCCGCCAGCACCCCGATGATGACCACCACCAGCATGAGTTCCACCAGCGTAAACGCCTGCTGGGACCCAAGACCCAAGACCCAAGACCCAAGACGTGAGTCTTGAGTCCTGAGTCTTGAGTCCACACGTGGATCTCTCGCGCTCATTGGATCACCATCCCGATCTGAAACACCGGTAGCAACATCGCGAGCACGATGAACATGACCACCCCTCCTACCAGCACGAGCATGACCGGTTCCAGCACCGTCGTCAGCGTGCGGATGACGCGGTCGACCTCCCGCTCATAGGTCGTTGCCACCTTCAGCAAGGCCGCATCCAGCGTGCCGGACTCTTCACCGACAGCCACCATGTTGCTCACGAAGACCGGAAACTGCCCCGAGGCCGTCAGCGCTGAGGCGATGCTGGAGCCCTCCCGCACGGCCTCTTGGATTTTCGCCACGGCCTGCTGCAGCACGGCATTGGAGACGTTGCGCCCCGTCACCTCCAGCGCCTGCAACACCGGCACGCCTTGACTGGCCATGACCCCCAGATTTCTTGCAAAGCGCGCCGTATCGAGCTTGCGCACCAGCGTCCCGACGCCGGGCAGGCTCACGAACAGGCGATCCATGGCGCCCTTGCCCTGCGGGCTGGCATACCATTGGCGCACCAGCCAGACGATGAGGATGACCCCGCCGAGGGCCGCCCACCACCAGCGCGTGCAGGCGTGGCTGACCGCCAACAAAAACCGCGTCGGCAACGGCAGTAACTGGCCCGACTCGATGAACACCAAGGAGAGCTTCGGAATCACATAGCCGATGAGAAACCCGGTCATGCCGATGGCCACGCACAGCACGAACGCCGGGTAGGCCATGGCGCTGATGATGCGGCTGCGCAGCTCCGCTTCGCTCTCCCCCAGATCGGCCAGGCGAGAGAGGGCTTGCTCCAATCCGCCGGTGGCCTCGCCGGCGCGCACCATGCTGATGTACAAGGACGGAAAGACCTGCGGATGGGGGGTCAGCGCCTCGCTCAACGCCTGCCCTTCCCGCACGCCGCCGGCCACCTGCTCGAAGATGCGGCGCAGCCCCGGATGCTCCACCTGCTTGGCGACCATCGTTAAGGCATTGAGCAGCGGCAACCCGCCGCCGAGCAAGTCGGCCAATTGGCGGGTGGCATAGATGACGTGGTTGGAGGAGACCCGGCGCGTCAAACCGACTGTCGCTGCGGTGGGAGCGGAGGGTGCGCCGGTTTCGGCGATCGAGATGGGGAAGATGCCCTGGCTGCCCAGCCGGGTGATGGCGGCGGCTTCGCTGTCGGCGTCGATGGCGCCTTCGACGAGATGCAGGGCGCTATCCTTCGCACGGTACGTGAATCGCGGCATCCTGCAAAGTATAGCACGGAAACCGACTCTTAAGCACTAAGCACTAGCGAGCGACATCCGCCTCGGCAGCACTAAGCAGTACGGGGAACAAAAAAACCTACGGTGCGCTTCTGCTGGTCTTTTTGGCTCTTGCTTACTGCTTACTGCTGGCTGCTTACTGCTTACGTGACGCGGAGGACTTCTTCGGGGGTTGTCTGGCCTTTGACGATCTTCTGCCAGCCGTCCTGGCGCAGGGTGCGCATCTGCCCGGCCGAAATCGCGGCGCGGGCGATATCATGCGAGGAGGCGTGGGCCAAGATGAGCTGCTGGATGGCGTCGGTGACGGTCAAAAACTCATAAATGGCGGTGCGGCCCTTATAGCCCGTGCCCTTGCACGCCGGGCAGCCGCGGCCGTAGCGCAGCGCCTTGGGCAGATCGCCCTGGACGCCGAATTGGGCGCGCAAGCCGTCGGGTGCTGGCCGCTCTTCGGCGCATCCCGGACAGACCACCCGCACCAACCGCTGGGCAATGAAGCAGAGCACCGACGAGGCCACCAGAAACGGCTCCACCCCCATATCGAGCAGGCGGGTGATCCCGCCGGCGGCGTCGTTGGTGTGCAGGGTCGAGAAGACCAGATGCCCGGTCAGCGCGCTGCGGATGGTGATCTCCGCGGTCTCCGGATCGCGCACCTCGCCGACCATCATGATGTCCGGATCATGCCGCAACATGCTGCGCAACCCCGCCGCGAAGGAAAACCCGATCTTTGGGTGGACCTGCAGCTGGGTGATCCCCTGCAGCTGGTACTCGATGGGATCTTCGATCGTGAGGATCTTCAACGTGGGCGCATTCAACTTGGCGAGGCACGCATAGAGGGTGGTGGTCTTCCCGGAGCCGGTGGGCCCGGTGACGAAGATAATCCCGTGCGGCTTCTGGATCAGCCCCTGCAGGATGACCAGATGGTCGTGGCTTAAGCCCAGCTGCTCCAGGCTGAAGAGCATGTTGGAGGAGAGCACGCGGATGACCACCGACTCGCCGTAGCTCGACGGCAGCACCGAGATGCGCAAATCCAGCTCCTGGTTTTCCATGCGCACCTTGATACGCCCGTCCTGCGGCAGGCGCCGCTCGGCGATGTCGAGCTGCGCCATGACCTTGATGCGCGAGACGATCGCCTGATGCAGCTTCACCAGGTCTTGCGGCACCGACATCTCGTACATGACCCCGTCGATGCGCTGGCGGATGCGCAGCAGCTGGTCGAACGGCTCGACGTGCAGGTCGGTGGCGCGCTCTTTGACCGCCGAGAGGATGAGCTGGTTGACGAAGGAGATGACGGAGGCTTCGTCCGGCCGCGCGGTGAGATCCTCGGCAAAGCTGATCGGGGCGGCCTCATGGAGGCCGGTATCCAGCAGCTGCTCCACCGCCGAGGCGCCGATGCCGTAGTAGCGCTGAATGGCCTGCTGGATCTCCCGCACGCTGGAGAGCACCGGCGCGATCTCGCAGCCCAGCAGCAGCTTCAACTCATCGAGGACTTGCACGTTGAGCGGATCGGCCGTGGCCACCCGCAGCCGGTTGCCGTCCAAGGCGATGGGCATCAATTGGTAGCGCGTGGCGATGGCGGCGGGCACCTTCTGGATGGCGGCGGTTTGGACCTTGATCTCCGCCAAGGCGACATGGGGCAGGTTGAGCTGCTCGGAGAGCAGCGCCATCAGCCCCTGCTCGGTCACCAGCCCCCGGCGGACCAGGATGGCTCCAAGCTGCTCGCCGGTTTTCACCTGCTCCTTGAGCGTGTCGTCGAGCTGGGCCACGGAGATCAGCCCCTGCTCGACCAGGAATTCGCCCAGCAGCACGCGCCGGCCGGCCGTTGCGGAAGACTTGATCGGTTTTGCCATCGTCACTGAAGCCCTTGGTGAAGGATAGCACACTTTCCCTGAAGGCCACAAGGTAGGTTGAAAAACGGCGGCTTACGTGCCCTGCTGGGGGGCCGGCGGATACCCGAAGAAGCGCTCGGCCCACCATTGCGGATCCAGCGTCAACGGCTTGGTGACATAATCGACCGCCCCAAGCCTGAGGGCTTCCTGCGCGGTGGCTTCATCCTCGAGGGCCGACACCATGACCACGCGCAGCCCGGGGGTGAGCTCCCGGATGGTGCGCAGCAGCTCCAGCCCGGAGACGCCGCCCAGCCGCACATCCAGCAGCAGCAGGTCAGGACGCTGTGTGGCGATCCGGCTGAGCGCCTCCTCTGGCGAGGTCGTGGCGTCAACCACAAATCCGGTCTGCTGAAAGAACCGGCTGAGGAACCGGCACATCCCAGGCTCGTCATCCACAATAAGCATCCGGCGCATCGACGACTCTCCTTAAGTACGCGCTCTGTTCACAACGAAAGGTTACGGCGCGACTTCATCCGCTCCCGCATCCCACCCGGCCCCCTGTGGCCGGGCGTCACCATCGAAGTCACGGCTCGTGATGCCCGACACATCGACCCCGCGGTCCACGGCACAGGTCTCTCCGGCCGCGAGGTGCAGATCGCCGGCCGGGCTATTGACGAAGGTGGGCGCGCACGTGCGCGAGTTGGCATCGCCCCCGGAGACCGTCTGCCATGCCGCGAGGGTCGTCGCACTGGTCCCATTCCAGAGGTAGCGGCCGACGGGATCGTAGACGTTGCCCGCGGCGCTCCAGGCCGAGGGCAGCGAGCTGACGTTGACATTGGTTTGCCCGGACGCCAGCCCGGCGATGACGTTGTTCCGTACCGTGTAGTTCCGGCTGCCCAAATAGAGGGCCCCAAAGCGTGGCGCCCGGAGGCTGCACGTATTGCCCACGAGCGTGACGGGCCACCCACTGGTCGCGGCGATGCGCATGCAGGTATCGAGCGGCTCGGAAGACCAGACCATGTTGTTGGTCAGCTGCAATCGCTCGACCGTGTTGGAGCCGCTGGCCACCCACAGCATCCCGGCGTTGTCGTTGGACCAGCCGGCGATCGTGTTCGTGACGAGGTTGCTCTCAAGGCGCACGTCATCGATATTCCGCGCGGTGCAGTCCCCTGGCCCCGGGGCGTTCGGTTGGATGTAGATCGGCGTGCGGAAATCCCGGAGGGTGTTGTTGACGATATCCCAGTCCCGGGTGCACTGGGCGATATCCAGGCCGTTGGTGTTGGCGCTGCCGCAGTCACTCCCCGCGCACACGCCCCACTCGCGCCCCTTCGTGTCGAAGATGCTATCGAGGACTTCGATCCCCGTGACAAACTCCCAGAGCTTCATGGCCTTGATGTCCCCGTTGGTCCGCCCGCGGCCTTCCGCGGTGAGCTGCTGGAACCGGTAGGGCCCGCTCTCGAGGGCTTGCCCCGCCCCTCCGCGCATGAGGTAGGAGCCCCAGTTCTTAAAGTAGACGTTGATGACCGCCAGGTGCCGCACCTGGCCCCCGCCGGTGCCCATGTAGAGGACGCGGCAGGCGGAGTCGTTGACCGGGGTAAAGCCGGAGCGGCCCCCGCAGCCCTCCTCGACGCGCAGATCGTGGAGGTAGAGGTACTCACGCAGCCCGGCCCCATTGGAGGGGCGGAAGAAACCGCCATCCGCGCTGGCTGAGCCATCGAGGCCTGGGAGGCCATCGAGGCCATAGTATTGCGCCGTAAAATGGGCGAATTCCAGGTAGTCCACCGCCCGGGAGTTGAGGATCGCGAAGGTGTCGCAGACTTCGCCGGTATCGCACCGGCCATCACTGTTGTCATCGCCATCCAGCACGGAGACGTCATCCGGATCCACCGGCGGGTACTGGCCGTCGTTATCCCGATCCCAGCCGATCACCATGGCCGGATTTGAGGGAAACAGCCAATCGCGCACCTCGTTCCCGGACCGCGGCTTCAGATAGGTCCCGGCCACCCCGGACTGCTGCGGGATGAGGTTCTCCCGGCAGATCCCCGTGAAGGCGACGATGTCCTCCGCGCCGTCGCTCGGCCCATCCGCCGCGTTGAGGGCGCGCTGGATGGTCCGGTACGGGTTGGCGGGTGAGCCGGTTCCGCTCGTGTCACTGCCATTCTGGCAATCGACGTAGAGCAGGTCTTCGTTCACGCCGTCCCCATCGGGATCGAGCGTCACCCCGTCGCCGACGTGGCAGTCGGCTGGCTCGCCACTGATCCCATTGCGGTTCATGTCGAAGCCGCAGGCGCGGGCCTGGTAGCCGCGCGCGGTCAGTCCGCTCGGCTCGGGCGCCGTGTTGTTCACCGTCACGCTGACTACGCTGCTGGCGGTCTGGTTGCCCGCCGCATCCCGGGCTCGGGCGCTGAGGGTATGCGGACCATTGGTCGCCGTGGCGGTGCTCCAACTGGTCGAATAGGGGCTCGTTGTATCCTCCACCCCGAGACTCGCCCCATCCAGGAGGAACTGGACGCCGACCACCCCGACGTTATCGCTGGCGGTGGCGGAGACGGTGATGGCGCTCGAGACGGTACTGCCAGCGGCCGGGGCGGTGAGGCTCACCGTGGGCGGTGTGATATCGGCCGGAGGCGCGTAGGTGACCGTCAGGGTGTCGGTCGCCGTATTGCCGGCCACATCCCGGGCGGTCACGGTCAGGACGTTGTCCCCGCTCTGGAGCGCGATGCCGCTCACCGACCAGCTCGTTGTGCCGCTGGCCGTCCCGCTGCCGCCCCGGTCGTTCGTCCAGGTGACCTGTGTGATCCCGACGTTGTCGCTGGCAGTGCCACTGAGCGTCAGGGGGCTGGTGCTGGTCACAAACGTGGCCGCGCTGGTCGGAGCTGTGATCGTAATCGTGGGAGCCGTGGGATCCGGCGTCCCTCCACCCAGCGGGGCATCCGAGGCGACCCATTCTGGCCCTGGTGGCGTGCCTCCGTAGCGGCGGATTCCGTTGCTTGGGCCCCCGGAGGCGCCTGAGGTGTCAGTGAGCGTATCGCCACTGCCCTCGTCGAAGTGGTAGAGGGCCGCGGTATTCGCGTCCGTGGTGAAGGGCGCCGTGGGCCGGGGAAAGTCGCCCGTGTACCGGATCGTATTCGAAAGCCGGATTTCATCGAGCCAGCCGCGGTAGGCATGCTGGCCTGGGCTCGCATCGTGCTTCTCTGCGCCGAGGACCAGGTAGGGTTCGTTCACGCAGGTCCCCCCGCAGCCGGTCCGTACGCTTAGCGGTCGGCCATCCCGGTAGCTCGCATCCCCGCTCGGCCCGAGGCCTTCCCCATCGAGCACCCCGTCGAGGAAAATGCGCAGCTGGCCGCTTGAGCGTGAGCGCGTGACGGCCACGTGGTGCCAGGTGCCGTCCGTGAGCGTCCGGCTGCTGCAGATGCCATTGCCGCTTGTGCTCGTGCGCACCCCAAAGGCGATCGCGCCCGCTCCAAGCGAAACCCCGTAGTCGCCATAATCGCCCGCTCCCCAGATATCGCGATCAAACATGATGTTGCCGTAAATCCAGTTATCCTGTCCTAGGACGCACGCATTCGAGACGTTCTCCGAGGCCAGCGCCTTCATCCAAAACTCAAGCGTGAAGTCGGTGGCACCGATATCGGCTGGCCGCGGCGGCCCATCGATCGGGATCTTGACCCGATCGATGTCGGTGGTGCCGTTGCCGTAGAACCGCAGCGCGTACCCGGCACCAGTGGGCGCCGCGTTGGTGACCGTCACGATGACGGCGCTGCTGGTGGTCGTGTTGCCGGCCGCATCGCGGGCCCGGGCGGTGAGGCTGTGGGACCCGTTCGTGGCGGTCGTGGTGTCCCAGGCGAGGCTGTAGGGGCTGGTGGGATCCTCGACGCCGAGCGGCGCCCCATCGAGGAGGAACTGGACCCCGACGACCCCCATATTATCCGAAGCCGTGGCGCTGACTGGCACAGCGTTGCCGGATACGACACTCCCTGCAGCTGGCGCACTCATCGTAACGGTTGGCGCCGCGTTATCAACCGTGACGTTCACGCTCGTGGAGGTCGTGGTATTCCCCGCCGCATCGCGGGCGCGGGCCCTCAGGATATGAGTCCCGAACGTGGCGGTCGTGGTGTCCCAACTCACCGCGTAGGGACTCGTCGGATCCTCAGGACCCAGATTCGCCCCATCGAGGAGGAACTGGACGCCGACCACCCCGACGTTATCGCTGGCGGTGGCGGAGACGGTGATGGTGCTCGAGACGGTGCTGCCTGCCACCGGAGCGGTCAGGCTGACGG
>JACQRD010000088.1 GCA_016206675.1 Candidatus Omnitrophota bacterium | reverse complement strand
TGAGACACGGCCGGCCTGTCCGACGAGCCCGACCGGCGAGGAGTTGGCCGGCCGGTTCGACGCCCCTGGGCGCCCGGAGCCCGCACCGGAGCGAGCGGACGGCCGCGACGACGCAGAGCCGCTGCGCCACGCCGGGGTGCCGGCGGCACAACGCAGCGCCATCACTGGCCCTACCGCCCGTTGGAGTCTCCGGCTTGAACCGGCCCAGAAGATCACACTGAAACGCGATCTTTCTCTTCTGCGCGGCCGGCGATCAGCAGCCCGTGGCCTTCTACGCGCGCCCACCCGGCAGCGGCCCGCGTGAGCCGATCCATCAGCGCCCGGCCCAGCCCATGCTCCGGCATCGGCACGGCGACGATGAGGTCCACCTTCGCCTGATCCAGCCGCCGCAGCGCTTGGAAAAAGTTCGCCGCCGCCTCAACCAAATCGCCCCGCTGGCTCAACACCTGGGCCGCGCTCACCGGAAAGGCCATGGTCAGCGGTGCCAGCAGCAGCACGCCAATGCGGCCGCCAGCCGCGCGCCACTGGCCAGCCTCGCCCGCCACAGGACGGTCGAGCAGATACAGCGGCGTGCTCGGAGCATAGTGGCGCTCCAGCATGCCGGGGGCTTCGGGTGCGGCAGCGCGGCGCTCGCCGATGGTGACCGGACCCGCTACGGCCGTCAGCTGCTCGACGGTCACCCCGCCGGGGCGCAGCAGCACCGGCCGGCCCTCCTCAAACGCCACGACGGTCGACTCGATGCCCACCCGCGTGGGGCCGCCATCGAGAATCAGCGAGACGTCATTGCCCAGCTCCTCCTGCACCGCGGCCGCAGTCGTCGGGCTCGCCTGGCCGAAGCGATTCGCGCTGGGTGCTGCCACCGGCCTGCCGACGAGCTGCAGCAACTGGATGGCCACGGGGTGATCCGGAACGCGCACGGCGACGGTGGGCAGGCCGGAAGTCACCAGCGCGGGAATCTGCTTGGTCTTCGGCAGCACCAGCGTCAGCGGCCCGGGCCAGAAAGTGCGCATCAATCGCTGGGCGGCCTCCGGGCACTCCCGCCACAGCGCCCGCGCCGCCTCCGGTGTGGCGACGTGGACGATCAGCGGATCAAACTTCGGCCGGCCCTTGATCGCGAAGACGCGCGCCACCGCCTTGGGGGTGGTGGCGACCACCCCCAAGCCGTAGACCGTCTCCGTCGGAAACGCCACCAGCCCGCCGCGCCGAAGTCGCTGGGCTGCTTCTTCGATCGCCCGCCGATCAGCCGGACGGATCATGCCGCTGATCCTCTCGAGCGCAATGGCGATTCCACAGCGGAACTAATGCGTGTGGTGGTGCTCGTGCGCTTCGATTGGGATGGGCTGCGACTTGCCAAAGCTTCCTCCTGCTCCGAACTCGTAGACCAACCGACCGCCCAGATGCGCCCCGTAGGCCAGCGTGCCGCTCATCGTGAGCATGAGAAGAAGCGTCAGCGCGCGGGCTGGTCCACCCAGCCGGTCTCGCTTCCAGAGACGCCAGACCATGACGAGGGCCCCGAGGACGAGCGTAGCGATCCCAAGTTTCCGGTGGAGTTCCATCACCTGGTGGATCTCAAACGCATGCTTGGCGATCTCAGCGGCCTCATATCCGGTCCAGACCGCAGCCCCAGCGCCAAGTACTCCCAACGAGAGATTCCACAGTGCCACCCGGTGGAACTGAGGACGCCTGAGAACGAGCGCCAGCCCGTCAAGCAGCAGCGCGGCCATCAGCAGCGCAATCGGAAAGTGCACCACCAGTGGATGCACGCTTTCCATCAGCAGGCGCCTAGTGGGCTGGCTCGACACTCGAAATGGCGATCAGCCACTGGCCATCCCGTTCCAGCACGTTTCCACGGACGGTCACTTGCTGGCCTGCCAGGCTGGCCAGTTGTTGGTTCGCGGGGTTGTGATCAGCCATCGTCGCGAGGTAGAGTCGCTCCCCGACTTTGATGGCGACCGGTAGCCCGCTGTTGATACATTTCTTGGCACAGCCGGCGTGCGTGGGCCCCAGACCCTCCTGCGGATGGCTCAGGTAGCAGAAGACATCCGTCACTTCGCCTGTGAGCGTCTGCTCGCCCGTAACCCCTGCGCCGGACGCCGTCGGCATCGCGTGGGTTCCGTGGTCATGGTCGCCGTGCTCATGGCCCTCCTCAGACCACGCTCCACAAGGACTGACGAGCAACGTCATGACGATCACTCCGCACGCCAAACGATTCATTCGGACCTCCGCTATCTTGACTTCATCCTCAACAGGCGCTGGTCGCACACCCATCCGGCCAGCAGCGCGCCCATGGCGAGCCAGCCGGCGCGGTGTGGCAGCCAGTGCCATGCCGTCCCGATCAGCATCGCGGCCCCCACCACCCCCGCCATGGCGGGAGCGAATCGGCGATGGTGACGAAACGCCACCCAGACTCCGCCAAGATACATCGCCAGGAACATGATCAACATGGCGCGCATCAACCAATCGTTCAACAGCCAGCCCAAGCCCATGGCGGGCAGCCACAAGACCAGCAGCGGAAGTCCCAACGCGCACAGACTGCTACACCCTAGACCGATGAGGCTAATGAGGCGCCAGCGCCCGGTCATGCGCTTAACAATGCCTGCGTCCAGCGTGATCGCACGAGCACTGCCCTGGTGGACATGCACACGACTCCGGCGCGCAGCGCACCAACTCCTGCTGGGCGTGCTCGGCCGTGGCCTGCGCCTGGCGCAGCACGTCGGCCAGCGTTGAGACGCTGATGGCCGCGCCCCCCAGCCGGCGGCCGGCAGCCTCGATGCGCTCAAGCAGCAGCGCCCGGGCGCACGCATCGCACGGCGGCAGCGCCTTCAGGGCCGCTTCGAATTCGCCGGCCAGCGCGGTCACGCGCTCCAAGGCCTGGCGCAACTCCTCCAATCCCACCCGCTTCCACAGCCCTTCCGACTCTACCGCCGGTGCCATCCGTCAGCCTCCCGCCTGCGCGCGCACCCACGCGGCCTGCCCTTGGCGCATCTCGTACTGCCATTTCCAGATGAAATAAATCACGGGGTAGATCAGCAGCTCCATTGCAAAGGAGGTCGCGAGGCCGCCGACCATCGGGGCGGCGACGCGCTTCATCATGTCGGCACCGGCACCCGTTGACCACATGATCGGCAGCAGCCCCATGAAGGCCGCCATCACCGTCATCATCTTCGGCCGCACCCGCTTCACCGCCCCGTGGACGATCGCCTCCTCCAAATCCACGGCGGTGCGCATCCGACCGCGCTGCACCCCTTCATGATATGCCAGATCGAGAAACAGCAGCATGAAGATTCCCGTCTCGGCATCCAACCCCATCAGCGCGATCATGCCGACCCACACGGCGATGGAGACATGGTAGCCGAGCAGCCACAGCAGCCACACCGCCCCGATGAGCGAAAAGGGCACCGCCAGCAGCACGATGCCGGTTTTGACCATCGACCTGGTGTTCATGTACAGCAGAATGCAAATCAAAAACAGCGTCAGCGGCAGCACCACCTTCAGCCGCTCCTTGACGCGCAGCATGTTCTCATACTGGCCGCTCCAGGTCAGGGCATACCCTGGCGGCAACTGCAGTTCCTTCGCCACGATCTTCTTGGCCTGCGTCACGTAGCCGCCGATGTCCCGCCCGGCCATGTCCACGTAGACGTAGCCGGCCAGCAGGCCGTTTTCATTGCGGATCATCGCCGGCCCGGAGACCAGCCGGATGTCGGCGAGCTGCGCCAGGGGGATGTGCTGGCCGGCGGGCGTGGGGACGAGCACCCGGCGCAGCTCCTCGACATCGTCGCGCAGCTCCCGCGCGTAGCGGACGTTGACCGGGTAGCGCTCGCGCCCCTCGACGGTCGTCGTGATGTTCTCGCCGCCGATGGCCGACATGATGACCATCTGCGCATCCGCCACGGAGAGCCCGTAGCGGGCCAACGCCTCGCGCCGCAGCTCGAAATCGAGGAAGTAGCCGCCGGTGACGCGCTCGGCGTAGATGCTGCGCGTGCCCGGCACGTCTTTCAAGATCATCTCCAGGTGGATGCCGATGCCCTCGATGGTTTTCAGGTCGTCTCCAAAGATCTTGATCCCGATGGGCGTGCGCACGCCGGTGGTCAGCATGTCGATGCGGTTTTTGATTGGCATCGTCCAGGCGTTGGTCGTGCCGGCGAACTGCAGCGCCTGGTCCATTTCCGCAATCAAGGCCTCGTACGAAATCCGGTCCGGCCAGAACGGGCGCAGCGGCGCTTCTAAGACATCCGGCAGCCACGAGTACCACCGGCGCACCGCGCGCCACTCGTCCTCCGGCTTGAGCACTACCACCGTTTCCATCATGGAAAAGGGTGCCGGGTCGGTGGAGCTTTCGATGCGGCCGGCTTTGCCGAAAACGCGCTCCACCTCAGGAAAACTCTTGAGAATCTGGTCCTGCTTCTGCAGCAGCGACTGGGCTTCCGTCACCGAGATGCCGGGCAGCGTGGTGGGCATGTAGAGCAGCGTGCCCTCGCGCAGCGGCGGCATGAACTCCGAGCCCAGCCGCAGATAGACCGGGATCGTCGTCAGCACCAACGCGGCGGCGGCCAGTAACGTCGCCGTCCGATGGCGCAGCACGAACCGGCAGGCCGGCTCGTAGACCCGGAAGAGCACCTTGCTGACCGGATGCTGCTCCTCCCGGTAGTACGTCCCCACCGCCAGCGTCGTCGCGACTCTTGAGAGCCAATGCTCAATCCTGCTGACGAGAAAATCTCCCGTACGGGTTCGGGGTAATTGCCCAGAACCCCCAGCCCAGAACCCAGAGCCTGTTTGGGCTTTCAATCGCACACGGATCGGCTCCATCCTGGCAAAGAGCATCCGCAGCGCCGGATCCAGCGTCACGGCGAGGATCGCCGCAATCGCCATGGCCAGATTCTTCGCCCATGCGAGCGGCTTAAACAACCGCCCCTCCTGGTCGACCAGCGTGAAGATCGGCATGAACGCCACCGCGATCACCAAGAGGGAGAAGAAGACGGATGGCCCCACCTCTTTGAGCGCCATCAGCCGGATGGCATGGTAATCCCCCTGGCGGCCGCCTTCGATCCACTGCTCCAGGCGTTTATAGGCGTTTTCCACTTCGACGATGGCGCCGTCGACCAGCACGCCGATCGAAATCGCGATGCCGGAGAGTGACATGATGTT
>JACQRD010000016.1 GCA_016206675.1 Candidatus Omnitrophota bacterium | reverse complement strand
TATGCGGTTCAGCCCGGCGCAGGCGGACTGCTTTTAGAGCACGGCCGTGCTGTCCGAGGCGCCGACTGACGGCGCCGAGTTCACGGCCGGTCCGCCGCAGCCGGGCGTCTCGGAACCGCATCTGAGCGAGCCGGGGTGCCGGAGGCACAAAGAAGCGCTGCGGCGGCGCCGCGGCCGGATCGCGCCGTACGTGAGGGGCGGATGGACGCGGAGACGTTCCCGAGAGGGAGGCCCGGACACGCCCTCGTGTATCGTGGCGGGGAGAGGGAGGGTTCCCCGAGGGAACGGCCCGCGGCCACAGCCGCCCCTCAAAAAAAGTGTCAGACATGTAGCGTCTGACACTTTTTTTAGCGAAGGGGCGGAGAATTACGAGTAGTAGGAGAGGAGGCGACGGGCGCGGGAGATGTCCCGGTGGACTTGCGCAATCAGTGCGGCCGGACTGGCAAAGTATCGCTCGCCGCGCAACCGCTTCAGCAGCGACACCACCACGCGGCGGCCCAACAGGCGTCCGCGGAATCCCAACACGTGCACTTCACAGACAACCGGGCCGGCGCCGAAGGTGGGGCGCATGCCGAAATTCATCACGGCCGGCCGCCAGCGGCCTGACGATCCCGCCCGCAACCGCACCGCATAGACGCCCTGGGGCGGAAGCGCTTGCGGCAGCAGACGGATGTTCGCGGTAGGAATCCCAAAACGGCGCCCGCGCCCGGTGCCGCGCACCACCGTGCCAACGAGCGCATGCGGGCGCCCTAACAGCTGCGCCGCTTGCGCTAACAAGCCTTCGGCGATCAGCCGGCGGATGCGGGAGCTGGACACCGGCTGGCCGTGGCGGCGGATGGACGCCACGGACACCACCTGCATGCCGGCCGACGCGCCGAGGCGGCGCAGGATGCGCAGATCGCCTTCCCGATCCTTCCCGAACAGAAACCCATCGCCGACAACAACGGCGCCGGCGCGCAATTGGCCGATGAGCACGCGGCGCACGAACCGCTCGGCGCGCACCCGCGCAAAGGCACACGTAAACGGAATGACCCAGATCCAATCGACGCCGAGCAACCGCAGGCGCGCCAGGCGCTCTTCAATCGGCATCAGCGCCGGCGAGACGCGCGCCGGATGCAACACGCGTTGAGGGTCCGGATGGAAGGTGATGATCCCGCTGGTCACGCGGCGGCGGCGGCGGGCCAGCCGTACCACCGCGCGGATGAGTTGCCGGTGGGCGACGTGCACCCCATCGAAGACGCCGATCGTCACGACCGCGCGCGCGGGCAGGCGCCGGCCGGCGGAGGCGCCTGTTACGAGACGCGCTTGGCCCATTCGTCCTGCGTCAGCCGCGCGGCCTCGACCGGCAGCACGCGCCGGGCGATCTGCTCGGGCGCAGCTTCTTGGCACCAGCCGAGGGTGACGGCCTCCTCGAGCGTCCACCGGCCCACGCGGCGCCGGACCAACTGGGTGACATGGCCGACGGTGCCCAGCCGCTCGGCGATCGCTTCAGCCAACCGGCGGACGTAGGTGCCGGCGGAGCACTCCACGCGGATCGTGATCGCCTCATCGCCGCAGGCCAGCAACGAGAGATCAAACACCTGGATCGTCCGCTCGGCCAACGCCACTGGCTGCCGCCGGCGCGCCCACCAGTAGGCGGGCCGCCCATGCACCTTGACGGCGCTGAACGCCGGCGGCGTCTGCACCATCGCACCCTTCAGCGACGCCAGCACCCCGGCCACCTGCGCCGGATCCAGCGGCGGCACGGCGGCCGTCCGCACCACAGCGCCTTCAGCGTCGCCCGTGTCCGTCTGCGCCCCGAAATGAACGGTGGCGTCATACGTCTTATCGTGCATCTGAAAGCGCTGCTGATGCGAGGTGGCCTTGCCGATGAGCAAAATCAGCAGCCCTTCCGCCAAGGGATCGAGCGTGCCGGTATGCCCGATGCGGCGGATGGCGAGCTTGCGCCGCAGCACCTGCACCGCATCGTGCGACGTCACGCCGGAGGGCTTGTGGAGCAGCAGCAGCCCTTCAGCTTCCATCGGGGCGCGGGGGGGGCTGAAGCCGCTCCAACATGGTGGAAAATTCAATCGATTTTTCGATCGACGCATCATAATGGAAATGGAGCATGGGGATCACCTTGAGGCGGAACCGCTTCTTCAACAACCCGTGCAGAAACCTGGCGGAGCGCTCCAGCGCATGCTGCGAGCGCTCGCGCTCTTCGGGGGGGCCCAAACAGCTGAAGTAAACCTTGGCGTGGCTCACATCTTTCGAGAGCTCCACGCGGGTGATCGTGACGAACCCCAGCGATGGATCTTTAAGCTCCTGCTGCAAGATCATGGCGATTTCTTGTTGGAATTGCGTGGCCAACCGCTCGGTTCGCTCGCCTCGCATTAGAAATAGGCCTCCTCGATACGGATCAAATGCACCGCAGGTGTACCCCGCAGCCACTGCGTCACCTGCCGCAGCGCGCCTTCAACTGATGCGCGCGTATCGCCGACCGCCGCAATCCCGATGGCGGCGCGTTGCCATTTCTCGTCCGCCTCAACTTCAGCCACGGCGATGTTGAATCGCCCGCGCAACTGGTCTTTCAAGCTCTTAAGGACTGAGCGGCGATCCTTCAGCGACTGCGCGTTGGGCACATGCACCTCCACATGGAGCGCGCCGATGACCATTTCAAATACGTTCAGGGTTCTGGGTTGTGGGCTCTTGATTAAGCAGTTCGGCAAACGCTTCGAAACAGGCGCGCGGATCGGGCTCATCGCACATCCGGTCGAGCTCCTTGGCCAGGCGCCCGGTGTTGAGCCGCCCCAGCAGGCCCTCGCGAACAGCTGCCAGAGCCGCTGCACGGGTGGCAGGCTCCCACCGTAATCCGAAGCGCTGCGCGAACCGAACGCCCCGGAGGATCCGGCTGGGATCATCCCGGAAACTGCCGCCATGCAGGATGCGTAGACGCCGCCGGCGCAGGTCGCCCACGCCGCCGAAGGGATCCACCAGCCGTCCAAAGGCTTCGGGGGCAATAGCCGCCGCCATGGCGTTGATGGTGAAATCCCGCCGGAAGAGGTCCTCGTGGATGGTGCCGCGCGACACCTTGGGATACGCCGCCGGCTTCGCGTACGTCTCCCGCCGGCACGTCGCAACATCGATCCGGATCTCCGCCCTTGCTGTCTGCTGTCTGCTGTGTGCTGTGTGCTGCACGACAATGGTCGCCGTCCCAAACTGCTGATGCTCGGTCAAGGCCCCACCCAGCGCGCTGGCCGCCCGGCGTGCCAGCGCTAATCCGTCACCCTCAACCGTGATATCGATATCGACGGTCCGCGCTCGCCCGAGCCGCCAGTCGCGCACGCATCCTCCGACCGCATACGCCGACATCCCCTCGGCCGACGCCATCCGCCCGATCTTCCGCAGCAACGGCTCCACCGACCGCGGAATCACACTGTCTGCTGTGTGCTGTGTGCTGTCTGCTACTTTCATGGCCTGGGATGAAACTGCTCATGGACGGCTTTGAGCCGCGAGCGCTCCACGTGGGTATACCGCTGGGTCGTGCTGATATTCGCATGGCCGAGCAGCTCCTGCACGGTGCGCAGATCCGCGCCGCGCTCCAGCAGGTGTGTGGCGAAGGAGTGGCGCAGCGTGTGCGGCCCGATCGCTTTGGCCACCGCGCCGGCCTTGGCGTAGCGGCGCAAGAGCTGCCAGATCCGCTGGCGCGTCAGGCGGGATCCGGCGCGGTTGACGAACAACGCCGCCTCGCTCGAGCGTTTGGCGACCAATCGAGGGCGCTCCCCCTGCAGATAGCGCTGCAGCGCCTCCGTCGCCCGGCGGCCCAGCGGAACGATGCGCTCTTTGCTGCCCTTGCCAAGGCAGCGCAGGAAGCCCGCCTCGAAATTGCAGTGGCTCAGATCCAGCGACACCAGCTCTGAGACCCGCAGGCCAGCGCCATAGAGCAGCTCCAGCATGGCCGCATCGCGCCGGCCCAAACCTTCCTCGTGCACCGCGCCCAGCAGCCGTTCCACTTCCTGCAGGCTGAGCGTCGTCGGCAGCCGCCGCCAGAGGCGGGGCGACTCGATGAACGCCGTCGGGCTCTTGCGGATCTGCCCCTGCGACTCCAGAAACCTGAAGAGCCCTTTCACCGCCGCCAATTTCCTGGCCACGGTCGCCGGCTGGCGGCCCTGGCGGATCGACTGCAAAAATTCGCGCACGTGCCCGACACGCACCTGCGTCAACGACCCGATCCGGCGGCGCTTCAGAAACGACGCAAACAGGTCCAGATCCTGCGCGTAGCTCTCCCGCGTCGTGGGGCTTAAGCCCCGCTCCAGCTCCAAATACGTCAGATATGCTTCAATATGGCGCTGCATCTGAAGGCCGTGAATGTGTGAATGCGTAAATGAGTAAATGCGTCACTGAGTCAAAATGAGCCGGGCTTTTCGTTGAACGCATTCACCCATTAACTCATTTACGCATTTACGGCTTTAAGTGCTCCTCGACCTCGCGCCAGAAAAAGTCGCGGTGAATGCGGCGCGCTTGGGTCTCGAGCACCCGCGCGATCACATGGGCCCGGCTGGCGTTGAACGTGGGGCTGCGCAGCTGCCGGTCGAATGTCTCCCGCTCCTCGATCAGCGGGGCCAGGCGCGCGGCGACGTCGTCGCTGAGCAACGATTGCATCGTCGTCAGCTCGACCAACGCTTCGGCCGAGGATTGTCGGTACCGCTTGGGGTTGGGCGAACCACCCTGCAGCGCCTCGATGACATCCTGGTTCCAATACCCGAACATCAGGTAATGCTTGCGGTAGCGCTCCAGCGGCGTCATCGCCCCGCTGTAATCGTGGAAGCTGATCACTGGCGTCGGGGGCCGCTCGGACTTGGGCTTGCGCGTGAATTTCCGCTGGAATGATTCGCAACCACTAGCAGACAGCAAACAGCAGACAGCAGACAGCACAATCACCATACTGTGTGCTGTGTGCTGTAGGCTGTGTGCTTCACGCGCCAATAAGTTTCTTGAATATTGTCTCATCGATCACCTTGACTCCGAGTTCACGCGCTTTTGCCAGTTTCGAGCCCGGCGACGCGCCGGCCACGACGTACGTGGTCGCCCGGCTCACACTCGATGAGGCATTGCCGCCCAGCCGACGCACCAGCCCCTCCGCCTCAAGCCGCGTCATGCTCTCCAGCTCGCCCGTCAACACGAAGGTCTGTCCGGCCAGCGGCTGCCAACCGGAACGCTTCGGCTGGGTCATCGCCACCCCGGCCGCCTCCAGTGCCCGGATGAGGCTGCGCGTCTGCGGCTGCTTGAAGAAGGTCACCACCGCGCAGGCCGCCACCGGTCCGATGCCTGGCACCGCCTCCAGCTGCTGCCGGCCGGCCTGCATGAGTGCCGCCATCGACCCGAACGACTCCGCCAAGTCGAGGGCCGCTTTTTCGCCGACGTGGCGGATGCCCAACCCGAAGAGCAGCCGTGCGAATCCGCGCCGCTTGCTCATTTCAATGGCCGCCAGCAGCTTCTGCGCCTTCTTCTCCTTAAAGAGCGGCAGCGAGAGCAGCTGCCGATCGGTGAGGCCGTACAGCTCGGCGGCGGTGCGGGCGTGCCCGTTGGCGACGAGCTGCTCGACGACGACATCGCCCAGCCCCTCGATATCCATCGCCGGGCGGCTGCCGAAATGGATCATCGTGCGGACCACCTGCGCCGGGCAGGACGGGTTGATGCAGCGGTAGGCCACCTCCTCTTCCTTCTCTTTGGTGATCACGCCGCCGCACTCAGGACAGTGCGTTGGCGGCTTGATGGCGCGCTCGGAGCCGGTGCGCCGGCTGGTCACCACCTTGATGACTTGGGGAATCACCTCCCCCGCCCGCTGGATCACCACCCAGTCGCCCCGCTTGATCCCCAGCCGCTCGACCTCCTCATAGTTGTGCAGCGTGGCGTTGGAAATCGTCACGCCGGCGCAAAACACCGGCTCAAGCTTCGCCACGGGTGTCACCACGCCGGTGCGGCCCACCGAATGGAGGACGTCCAGCACCTGCGTCGTGGCTTGCTGGGCTGGAAACTTATACGCGACCGCCCAGCGGGGCGATTTGTGCGTCGTGCCCAGCCGCTGCTGCAGGATCAGCTCGTTGACCTTGATGACGATGCCGTCGGCCTCATAGGCCAGCTGCGCGCGCATGGCCTCCAAGCGGCGGCACTGCGCGCGTACCTGCTGAAATGAACGGCACCGGACGGCATGCTCGGTCACCGGCAACCCCAACCGGCGGCATGCCTGGAGGAACGCCCAGTGCGTCTCGCAGCGCCGGCCTTCCCAGACGCCGTAGGAATGCACGAAAAACCGCAGCGGCCGCGAGGCGGTGATGCGGGGATCTTTCTGCCGCAAGCTGCCGGCGGCCGCGTTGCGCGGGTTGACGAACGTCTCCTCGCCTTGCCGCGCAGCACGGCTGTTGTAGCGCTCGAAGTCGCGCACGGTCATGTAGACTTCCCCGCGCGCTTCGCAACGTTCCGGCGGCTCCTCGCGCAGCCGCAGCGGGATGGCCCGGATCGTCTTGGCGTTGGCGGTGACCTCTTCGCCGGTGGTGCCGTCGCCGCGCGTGGCCGCCTGCATCAGCCGGCCGCGTTCGTACGTCAAGGCCAGGCCAACACCGTCGATTTTCAGCTCCACGGTATACGTAGGTTTCTCCCCCGGCAGGCCCTTCAGCACCCGCTCATGCCAGGCGTCGAGTTCCTCCTCGCTGAAGGCGTTGTCGAGCGACAGCATGACGGCGGCATGCCGCACCGGACGAAACGCCTCATCCGGCACGCCGCCGACGCGCTGCGTCGGCGAATCCGGGCTGACCAGCTGCGGCGCTTGCGCTTCCAGCTCCTGCAGCCGGCGGATCAGCCGGTCGTACTCGGCGTCGGAAATCTCCGGCTGGCTCACGACATAGTAGCGGTAATCGTGGTGGCGGATCTGCTCGCGCAGCCGCTCGATGCGCCTGGCCAGCCCCTGCGAGGCGGTCTGTGTCATGAGCCGTCAGCGCCCCACGGCCAGACGGGCGGCCAAGAATTCGGGCAGACCCGCCTGGCGGATGGCGGCCTGGGCCGCCGCCACATCATAGGGCACGCGCTGCAGATGGATCATGCGGGCGTCGGTGTCGATGATGGCCGCGCTGGCGCGGGCATCCCCGTCGCGGGGCTGGCCGACGCTGCCTGGATTGAGCCAGTAGCGCATGGCGGCGGCATCGTCAACGAAGGGCACGCCGGCCATCTCGTGCGCAGCGGTCAGCACGCGGCCGATGTGCCGGGCGGCGCGCTCATATTCCACGACGCACGGCTGGTGCGTGTGGCCCGAAAGGCAGAAGAGCGTGCGGCACGCGGAGAGCGACTCGACGATGTGGGCGACGTCGACGACGTAGGTGAACTGCTCCGGGTGCTGCAGCGAGGCGTGCACCAGCGTGCAGGGGCCTTCGGTGGCGGTCAGCGGCAGCCGGCGCAACACGTCCAACTCCGTGATGCCCAGCTCCCCGCGCGTCCATTCCAGTGCTGCGCGCGCCAGATCGTTGAACCAGCTCAGCGGCAGCCGCCCGATGCAGCCTTGCTCGTGGTTGCCGGCGACCATCACCGCCTGCAGCGCCTGCAGTCGTTCCAGACAGGCGAGCGGTTGGGCCCCGTAGCCGATGACATCGCCGAGGCAGAGGTAGCGATCGATGCGCTGCGCGGCCAGCCGCTGCAGCACAGCGTCCAGCGCCTGGGCATTGCCGTGGATATCCGCCAGCACGGCGTAGCGCATGCCGCTGCCCTCAAGAATAGCGGATCTCGAAGCGGTCGAACGCCTCGGAGGCGTTGCTCCAGGTCAGCTCGATGCGCTCAATGAACCGCTTCATCGCGCCGCATTGGAGCGCGTCCAGAAACCGCTCCAGCGCGGCTTCCTCGCCCTCGGCGATCACCTCGACGCGCCCATCAGGCAGGTTGCGCACCCACCCGACGAGGCTGTGCTCGCCGGCGGCTTCTTCCGCCGCGGCGCGAAAGCCGACGCCATGCACCCGCCCGGAATAAAACGCGTGTATCCGCCGTCTCATGCCCTTTTAAGAAGACTCGGGGCGGAGAGATTCGAACTCTCGACCTCTTGGTCCCGAACCAAGCGCTCTACCAAGCTGAGCCACGCCCCGAAATCAGCACACAGTAACCAGCAGACAGCAGCCAGCAAACCCAGCTTAACGCACCCATCTCTGCACGGCGAAGTCCTGAGCGAGGCTGCGGGCCGAGTCGAAGGACTGAGCCACGCCCCGATATCGCATAGCTATTGACGTGACAGGCGACCGGCAGAAATTCTCACAACTTTACCTCGTTCCCAAACAACAACCGGCTGTCCTGTTCGCTTATGCTCTTTGACAACTTGTCGAACGGCGCTTTTTAGAGCCTTTTCGGCCTTGGATGATAATGCAGAGATGCTCACTTTTTTGGCGCGCATGTCAATCCCCCGCGGTTTTATGGATCTCCGCAAATAGCTCAGCGTCCACGACGGTCAGTTTACCGTCCTT
>JACQRD010000084.1 GCA_016206675.1 Candidatus Omnitrophota bacterium | reverse complement strand
GACCGGTTCCTTGACCGGCTGGCGCTGGACGACGTTGGGGGGGCGCGCCTCGATGGGGCGGAACGTCTCGGTGACAATGGGCCCTTTGTTGTCGAGCGGCTGGCCCAGGGCGTTCACGACGCGCCCGAGGAGCGCCGGTCCGGTCGGCACCGAGGCGATGCGGCCGGTGCGCTTGACCACATCGCCGTCTTTGATGTGCTGATCCGACCCGAGGATGACGGCGCCGACGTGGTGCTCTTCCAGGTTGAAGATCATGCCCATCGTCTGGCCCGGGAATTCCAGCAGCTCGCCGGCCATGGCGTCGTCGAGCCCGTAGAGGCGGGCGATGCCGTCGCCCACCTGGATGACGCGGCCGATGGAATCCAGCTGCACCTGGTTGCGGTAGCGCTCAAGCTCCTGCTTCAGCGCCAAGGAGACTTCTTCAGGACGTAAACGGGCCATGCCCTTTTCCTCGCTTAAGCCACGCGCACGGCGTTGAGCCGTTCTCGAAGATTCTGCACTTGACGCTGGATGGAGCCGTCGATGACGCGATGGCCCATCACCACCTGCAGGCCGCCGAGCAGCTCCGGCGCGGTTTCCGTCTGCAGCAGGATCGTCTTGCCTTCGCGGCGCTCCAACAGCCGCCGCACGCGCAAGACCAGCTCCTCGGGCAGGGGGCGCGCCGAACGCACCGTCGCCCGCAGCCGGCCGCGGTCGCGGTCCACCTCATCGTGGAACGCGTCGGCGATCTCCGGAAGAAACTCGGTGCGGCCGCGCTCCGCCACCATCAGCAGAAATGGCTCCAGCAGCGGCGAGGTCGCACCGCCGAGCAGCCGCTTGAGTATCGCGACCTTCTCCGGCGGGTCGACATCCGGATTGATGATCAGCTCGCCCAACTCGGCGTGCGCGCGGATGAGCTGCGCGATGGCCGTCAGCTGCTCCAGCAGCGTGTCGACCGCTGGCGCAGTCTTGGCCGATTCAAACAGCGCCTGGGCGTAGCAGGTGGCGATATCGGATGGCATCCAACCGCTTAGGCCTTTGCGTGCTCCCGCTCCAGCTCGTCGAGCACCGACTCCACGAGGTGGCGGTCGGCCTTCTCATCGACCTTGCGGCGCAGCACCCGCTCGAGCGCCTCAACGGCCAGGGCCACCATCTCATCGCGCAAGGTCACCTTGGCCTTGCCGATTTCCAGCTCGATGGTGTCCTTGGCCTTGTTGAGCAGCGCGTGGCCCTGCTCGCGGGCCTGCTCCTGGATCTCGACGGAGACGCGCTTGCCCTCGAGGATGGCCTGCTGGATCTTCGCGCGGGCCTCCTCCTCGATGCCGGCGAGCCGCTGGGTATACTCCGCCTGCAGGCGCTCCGTCTCCTGCTGCGACCGGGCGATGCGCTGGAGGCCGTCTTCGATGCGGTGACGGCGCTCATCCAGCATCTGCAGCATGGCGCCCCAGAACAACTTCCGCAGGATGAGCACCAGGAGGAAAAAACCCAGGGCAGTGGTGAGAATCTGCGCCAACATCAGTCCGTACGCCCTCGCCTGACCCACGTGCCTCAGTGGATGGCGATGATCCCCAGGCCGAAGAGCAGCACGACGACGAGCGCGTAGATCGTGAGCGCCTCAATGAAGCCGCAGCCAATGATCATGGCGCCCTGGATGTCTTTGGCCGCTTCCGGCTGCCGCGCGATGCCGTCCATGGCGGCGGCCACAGCCTTCGCCAAGCCGAAAGCGCAGGCGATCGCCGCCAGGGCCAGTGCGAGTGGAAGTGCCCATGCCAGATTCGCTTGCGGTGTTCCCATCAATGCCCTCCTCCATGTTGTGCTGAGTCTCCGTGTCCCAACGAGAGGCTCAAGTACGCACTCGTCAACCACGTGAAAATCACCGCCTGCACGAACCCGAACAGCAACACGAGGGGCACGACCAGGATGTGCAGCGGTAGGCCGATCGGGACGTGAAGTGCTTGCAGCGACATCATCCCCACGACGAAGAACACGCCCAGCAGGATATCATCGCCGGTGACATTCCCGAACAACCGGAGTGTCAGGCTGATGGGCCTGATCAGCTCTCCTAGAATATGCGTGACCGGCGCCAGCGTCATCACGCACAGAAAGACTTCCGCTGGCGTCCTGGGACTGCCCATGAGATGGTGGAGGTATGCCAGCAGTCCGTGGGACCGGATCGCCGTGTACTGCACATAGAGGAACACGCACAGGGCGAGGGCGGCGGTCGTCACGAACCCGCCGCTGATGACCTTGGCATGGCTCAAGATGAAGCCGCCGGTGGGGGATTTCAGCCCTGGGATCAAGACCGCCCAGTTCATCGCCAGAATGTAGAGGAACAGGGTCCCCAGAAAGGGCAGGAAGCGTCTGGTGTGCGGCCCCAGGTTGCCGATAAAGGCCTGTTCGAAGGTCTCGACGATCAATTCCGCAGCGTTCTGCGGCCCCGAGGGAATCAGGGCGCGCCGGCGGCTCATCCAGAGGAGCGTCATCCCCAATCCGACAGCAATCAGAAGCGCGAAGACCACGTTTTCCCACGCGTGGAGCCAGTCGTGCACCGGGCCCTCGCCCAACCGGCGCAACAGGACGGTGATGGCGCTGGGCGCCTCAGGGATGGTGGCGCCTCCCTCCGCCTCGGCCGCCCAGACCGTCTCGCACCAGAAGGCCATCAGGCCGCAACCCGCCGCGCGGCGATGATCATCAGGAGGACGAACCAGAGAGAGAACCCGACCAGAAACCCCACCGGGGAACTCCACGGGCTCACGGCCAGCACGCCTCCCAAGATATACAGGAGGGGGATTTTGACGATCCACAAGCCCAGATGCGCCGGCCAGGACAGGCGCGGCGTTCCCATCATGATCCTCGCCAGTAACGCGAGGGCGCCGACATTCGCCAGAGACCAGAGCATGCCGCCCGCAACGCCGATGGCAGCTTTCGGCCCGCCCAGCAGCCAGGCGACGGGCACCATGATCAGGCTGGCCCACGTCATGGCGTGCACGGTTTCTGTCACAAACACCATGGATTACCTTCGCTCGTTCCTCTCAGTCTCCTTCGCCATCACCCAGAGTTCGCGCGCCGCCTCCACGAATCCGAGGATGAGCACCAGGATGGTCAACCACGGAAACGTGCCGAGCCAGCGATCCAGCAGCCATCCGAAGAGCAGCCCGACGATGGGAGCCAGCGCGAGCCGCATGGGGATCGCCAGGTAGTCCCCAAGCCTTGTCCAAAGAGAACTGTGAGAATCGTCGCGCGGCGAGGTCTTCCGGATTTCAGGCGCGCGCATTATCCCACCACCTGTGTGATTTCGCCGAAGGCGAAATGGTCGCTGCCTCCTACGCGCGATCCTCGTGCCAGCGACCGGCCTGCGGCCGACACACAGGTGGTGGGATTATAGCACACCCGCTTCCCCCTCAGCCTACAGCAGAGTCCCTGAGATCCTGGAGGTCCACTCCACCACCCCTGCGGGCCAGAGGCCGAGGACGAGCGTTGCCCCGGCGCACACCGCCAGTGCCACGCGCAGACCCATCGCCGGGCGCACCGCCGTCGCCTGGAGGGGTGCTGCGAAATACATCAGCCGGATGAGGTTGGCGTAGTAGTAGAGTGCCACGGCGCTGTTGAGGGCGGCGGCCACCGCCACCCACCCCCAGCCCTCCTGGAGGGCGCTGCTGAAGAGCAGAAACTTGCCCACGAAGCCGAACAGCGGCGGAACCCCCGCCAGCGAGAGGAGGAAGATCGCGCACACGGCCGACAGCCCCGGCGCACGCTGGGCCAGACCGCGGAAGGCTTCCAGCGACTCGCTGCCGGTGTCGTGAAACACCGCCAGCGCGCACGCAAACACCCCGAGGTTCATGAAGAGGTAGGCCGCCAGATAGACCAGCAGCGCTTCCCGACCCTTCGCCGTCGCCGCCACCAACCCAATCAGCAGGTAGCCCACCTGCCCGATCGTCGAGTAGGCCAGCAGCCGCTTGACGTTCGTCTGCACCAGGGCGACGAGGTTGCCGAAGGTCATCGTGACGACCGTCAGCACCAGCAGCAGCGGCAGCAGCCGCTCACCCAGCGGCCCCAGCGCCTCCAGCACGCGGATCAGGAGGGCCAGTCCGGCCGCCTTGGGCCCGACGGAGAGCAGCGCCGTCACCGGAATGGGCGCCCCCTCATACGCATCCGGCGTCCACTGATGAAACGGCACCATGGAAATCTTGAAGGCCAGCCCGGCCAGCATCAGGGCACCTGCCACGAGGGCCGCCGGCAGTGCTGCGCCGGCGATGCCGTAGCTGGCCTGGCGCAGCTCCCCGAAGCTCAAAGCACCGGTGAGCCCGAAGAGCAGCGACATGCCGAAGAGCATCAGCGCCGAGCACAGCGCCCCGAAGAGCAGGTACTTCAGCGCCGCCTCGGCCGAGCGGCGCTGGTCGGCGAATCCCACCAGCAGATAGGAGCTGAGGCTGACCATCTCCATCGACAGGTACGCCATCAGCAAGTGGTTGGCCTCCGCCATGAGCATTAGGCCGACGGCGATGAAGAGCAGCAGCCCCAGGTATTCGCCGCGCCGGCTCTGCTCCACTTCCCGGCGCGACGCGCAGGCCATCAGCGCGACGAGGGCGGTCGTCCCCAGCGCGATCCACCGGAAGGCCGCGCTGAAGCGGTCGCACGTGATGAAGCCGTAAAAAACGTCCGTCGGCGGGGGAACCGGCGACCGCCACAGCGCGGCGGCCGCGGCCATCAGCGCGACCCAGGTGATGGTCAGCGCCGCTCTGCGCCCGGTCGTCAGGATGACCAGCAGCGCGCCGGCGCTGAGGATGGCTTCCGGCCACCACGCGTTTACACTATCCTGCAACACTCCACCCATCTTTTGTTTCAAGTTTCAGGTTACAAGTTCCAGGGGTCTTGAAACCTGAAACTTGGAACTTGAAACTATCCTATCGGATGACTTGCGACAAGAACTGCTGCACCGCGGCATCCTGCAGGCTCAGCAGTGCCAGCGGATACACCCCCAAGCCCAGCACGCCGGCCATCAGCGGGATCAGGGTGCAGCGCTCCCACCACGTCATCTCAGCCAGCGTCTGCCATTTGGCGTTGAGCGGCCCCAGCAGCACCTGGCGGATCACCTTCAACATGTACGCCGCGGCCAGCACGATGCCCAGCGTCGAGACGATGGTCTGCCACCGCCATGGCCCGAAGGCGCCCAGCAGGGCCAGAAACTCCGCCACAAAACCGCTCAACCCCGGCAACCCCAGCGAGGCCAGGCTGAAGAAGATGAGAAACCCGGCGTAGACCGGCACGCGGGCCCCCAGGCCCCCGAAGTCCTCCAGCTGCCGCGTGTGCGTGCGCTCATAGAGCACGCCGACGAGCAAAAACATCGCCCCGCTGATGAGCCCGTGGCTGATCATCTGAAACAAGGCGCCGTTGACGCCTTCCTTCGTGAGACTGGCCAACCCCAGCAGCACGAAGCCCATGTGCGACACCGACGAATACGCCACCAGCTTCTTGAAGTCGGTCTGGGCCAGCGCGACGAAGGCGCCGTAGACGATGCTGATCACCCCCAGCAGCGCGATCACCCATCCTGCCATCCGGGCGGCCTCGGGAAAGAAGGGGTAGGCCATGCGCAGAAAGCCGTAGCCGCCCATCTTCAGCAGAATCCCCGCCAGCAGCACGCTGCCGGGCGTGGGCGCATCGACGTGGGCGTCGGGCAGCCAGGTGTGGAACGGGACGACCGGCACCTTCACGGCGAAGCCCAGGAAGAAGGCCGCGAAGAGCCACTGCTGCAGCGGCACCTCCAGCGTGCGGCCCGTGCGGGTGATGGCCAGCACGTCGAAGGTGCCCAGCTTCAGCCACAGCGTCAGGATGGCCAGCAGCATGAAGAGGCTGCCGGTGAGCGTGTAGACGAAGAACTTGAAGGCCGAATACTCGCGCCGGCCCCCGCCCCAGATGCCGATGAGGAAGTACATCGGCACCAGCACCACCTCCCAGAAGACGTAAAAGAGGAAGAGATCGAGGGCGACGAAGGTGCCCAGCATCCCGACCTCCAGCAGCAGGTAGAGGGCGAAGTACTCCTTCTGCCGGTCCTTGATCACCCACGAGCCCATGCAGGCCAGGAAGCTCAGCAGCGTGGTAAGCCACACCAGCGGCAGGCTGATGCCGTCGATCCCGACGCTGTAGAAGATGTTGAGCTGGGGAATCCAGGCGGCGCGCTGCATCAACTGCATCTGCGGCGAGGCGGCGTCGAACTGCAGCAGCAGCCCCATCGACACGGCGAAGGCCGCGGCCGTCGCCGCCAGGGCCGTCAGGCGGATGAGCCGCACCGCCGTCTTCGGCAGCAGGAGCACGATGAGCATGCCGAGCAAGGGGCACGCCAGCAACCCTGTCAAGGTCATACGAATACCTCACCCTTATTGGTTACGTCTGTCGGTTACGTAGCCCGTGTCGTTGTTCGGTGACGTTGTTCGGCTCTGGTACTTGACGAACGACATGACCGATGGACGACACGGGCCACGTTACCGATCCACGAACACCGTTACCGGCGTGCGAGTACACAACTCACCGCAGCACGACGAATGACAGTGCTACAACCGCCACAATGACCACCAGGAGATAGTGCTGAATAATCCCGGTTTGCACCTGGCGCAGCTGCGCGCCGAGCCAGCGCGTGAGGAAGGCGATGCCGTTGACGGCCCCATCGACGATGGTGCGGTCGACCCAGGCCTTGGCGCGGCTGACGGTCTCGCCGGCTAAGCCGATCGCGTTGACAGCCCCGTCGATGACCGCCTGGTCGAACCGCTGCAGCCCGCGCGCCAGCGCCAGGCATGGCCTGACGATCGCGGCCTCATAGAATTCGTCCACGTAGTACTTGTTGAAGGCCAGCCGGTAGAGCCGCGCGCCGAGCGGGCGCAGCCCTTCGGGCAGTAGGTTGCGGCGCTTTGCACCCACGACCCAGGCCAGCGCGATGCCCACCACCAACACGAGGGTCGACCAGACCAGAATCGGCACATCGAGCCCCTCGTGCAGATGGTGCTCGCCGAACAGGCGGAAGAAGGGCTGGCCGCTCCAGGGCGAGCCGAGCAGCCCGGCGGCGACAGCCCCAACGGCCAACACGGTCATCGGCAGCGTCATAACTAACGGAGATTCGTGAGGGGCGTGGGGCGGGGGGCCGGGGGCATGGGAAGCAACCGGCGCGCCGCCGTGAAAACAACGCAAGTAGAGGCGAAACGCATACCCGGCCGTCATCACCGCGGAGGCCAGCAGCGTCCAGAACAGCCAGGGCCGCGCCTCGCGCGCCGCCAGCAAGATGGCATCCTTGCTCCAGAAGCCGCTGAAGAACACGCCGCCGCTCATCGACAGCGCCCCGATGAAGCACAGCGTCGCGGTCCACGGCATCTCGCGGCGCAGGCCGCCGAGCTGCCCAAGCTCCTGCTGATGCGTGGCGTGGATCACGCTGCCGGCGCCGAGAAACAGCAGCGCTTTGAAGAAGGCGTGCGTCATCAAATGGAACATCGCGGCGGTCACCGCGCCAAGGCCCAGCGCCGTCATCATCAGCCCAAGATGGCTGAGGGTCGAATACGCCAGGATGCGCTTGATGTCCGTCTGCGTCAGCGCCACGGTGCTGGCGAAGAGATGCGTCGCCAACCCGATGCCCAGCACCAGGGCGAGGCTCTGCGGGGTAAAGAGCGCTGCGGTGCGCGCGACCAGATACACGCCGGCGGCCACCATCGTGGCGGCGTGGATCAAGGCGGAGACGGGCGTGGGACCTTCCATCGCGTCGGGCAGCCACACGTGCAGCGGAATCTGGGCGGACTTGCCCACCGCCCCGAAGAAGATGAGCGCGCTGATGAGCGTCAGCCACCCCGTGGAGAGCTGGTGCGCGGCGATCTCCAGGCCGCGGAAGTGCAGCGTGCCGCCCTGCATCCACAGCAGCAAGATGCCGAGGAACAACCCGGTGTCGCCGATGCGCGTGGTGATGAAGGCTTTGCGCCCCGCCGCCGCGGCCGCCGGCTTCTCAAACCAGAAGCTGATCAACAGGTAGGAGCACAACCCCACCAGCTCCCATCCGGCATACAGCAGCAGGAAGTGGTCGGCCATCACCAGCGTCAGCATGGAGGCGCAGAAGAGGGAGAAATAGGCGAAGTAGCGGGAGAAGCGCGGATCATCGTGCATGTAGCCGATCGAGTAGAGCGCAATCATCGGAGCGATGCCGGTGACGACGAGCAGCATCACGAGGGTGAGCCCATCCACCGACAGCCCGAGCCGCCAGGCGGCGTCGCCGGGCCACAGCCAGGCCCACCGCGCGATGAGCTGCTGGCCACCCCAGACGTCGCCGGCGATGGAGAGCGTCTTGGCCAGCGCGCCGAGCAGCGCGGCGACGGCCAGCCAGCCGCTGAAGCGGCCGAGGCGCCGGCCGAAGAGGATGAGCAGGGCAAACGCCGCCAGCGGCAGCGCCGGAATCCACGCCAGCGACGGCGCGTTGATAAGAAGGAGGGTCCCGTGCATCGTCAGAAACACCTGCACGCTGTTTGGTCCACGGTCCACGGTCCACGGTCCACGGAGAACCACATCGCTTGGCTGCGGACTGTGGACTGTCGACGGTGGACGCCCCTACGGCTGTTCATCCTTTGAGGAGGGACGCCGCATCCGCGTCCACCGTCTGCGCGGTGCGAAAGAGGTTGATGACGATTGCCAACCCGGCGACGGCCTCGCAGGCGGCCAGCGCGATGATAAAGAGGGTCGCCGCCTGCCCGTCCACCTGATTGAAGAGCCGGCCGAAGAGCACGAAGTTCAGCGCCGCCGCGTTGAGCAACAGCTCGACGGCCAGCAGCAGTGCCACGGCGTTGCGGCGCGTCAGCAAGCCGTAGACGCCCACGGCAAAGAGCGCGTTGCTCAATGCCAGCACCAGCTGCACGGACATCAGTTCTGCCGTCCCCGACGAGGAGCCGCGATGGCGACCGCGCCGGTGATGACCGCGACAAAGACGAGCGAGATGACTTCAAACGGGAGCACCCACGCCGTCACCAACCGCTGGCCCAGCGCGGGCAGCGTCGCCGTGTGGTCCGCAGGCATCGCGGGCCACGGCAGCCGCCACGTCGCCCAGGTGAGCAGCACAAAGACGGCGGCGGCCGCGAGCGCGGCCGGTCCCTGCTGGCGGCTGGCCCCCCCACCAAATGTGCCTGGCGAGATGGGACCATATTTGGTGGGGGGGCTGGTGGCGGCTGGTTGGGCCCCAGGGGCTCGCGCGGTGAGCATGATGGCGAAGACGAGCAGCGTGAGGATCGCGCCGACGTAGACCAAAATCTGCGCGAAGGCGAGGAACTCCGCTTCCAGCAGGAGGAAGACGCCGGCCACGCCGAAGAGCACCAGCCCGAGGCTTAAGGCGGCGCGAAACAGGTTGCGGAGGGTGACTACCCACACGGCACCCGTCAGAATCACCAGGGCGAAGAGGACGAAGGCCGCCATGAGACGATCAGCCGAGCAGGCGACCCTCCTGGCCTTTCTTGGCGCTGCCGGGATGGACGAGCGGGACGTGCTCGCTGCAGAGCGGGCAGTCGCTGGGACGGAAGGCTTCAAACGCGAGGGAGAAGAGCTTCACGAAGCGGTGGCCGGGAAACGTCACCCGGCCGCCGGAGCGGTCGACGACGGTGCCGACGCCGAGCACCTTCGCGCCGCAGGCTTCAACGAGCTCAATGACCTTCCGCGCGGACTCGCCGGTGGTGACGGCATCCTCCACGACGACGACGCGGTCCTTCTTGCCGAGCTGAAAGCCGCGGCGCAGCGCCATCTCGGCGTCGACGCGCTCGGCGTACAGCGACCGCACGTTGAGCTGCCGGGCCGTCTCGTGGGCGACGATGATGCCACCGATGGACGGCCCGATGACGACGGTGGGCTTGGAGGCGCGGAAACGCCTGGCCAGCTCCTTGCAGATGACGCCGGCTTGCTTGGGATATTGCAGCACCTGCGCGCACTGGAAGTAGTGGCCGCTGTGCAGCCCGGAGGAGAGCTCAAAGTGCCCCCGCCGGAGGGCGTTGCTCTTGCGGAACATTTCAAGGAGCCGTTCTTTGGTCAGCATCCGTTCACCGTCTCCATCTCCTCTAGAATGTGTCGCGCCGCAGCACGGGGATCGGCGGCCGCGGTAATAGGACGCCCGACTACCAGATGGCTCGCCCCCTGCGCGAGCGCCTCTCGCGGCGTGGCGACGCGCTGCTGGTCTGCCCTGGCTGCGCGCGCCGGGCGGATGCCGGGGCAAACGATCAGTGGCTGCCGGCCCAATCGCCGCCGCAGCGCTGCGGCCTCGCGCGCCGAGGCAACCACGCCGTTGCAGCCGGCGTCAATCGCCCGCGCTGCGCGGCGCAGCACCTCCGCGCGCAACTGCCTCGCCGATCGGCCGCCAACACTCGTCAACACCGTTACGCCAAGCACGGCAGGCGGGGCTGCCCCGACCCTCCGTGCACCCTGGCGCGCCCCCCGCACAGCGGCGGCGAGCATCTCTGGCTCGCCGCACGCATGCACCGTCAGCAGCGAGACGCGCAACCCGCCCGCCGCCCGGCAGCTTAATTCGACCGTCGAGGGAATGTCAAAAAACTTCAAATCCAGCATCACGCCGAAGCCCATCGCGCGCAGCCGCGCAACAGCCTCCGGCCCGTGGGCCGTAAACAGCGCGCTGCCTACCTTGACCGTACGCACCACGCCCCGCAGCCGTTTGGCCAGCGCCAGCGCCTGCGGCAGTGCGGGGTCGTCCAGCGCGACAATCAGCCGCTCCTGCACACGCAGCGCCTTACGGGCCATGGCCTGCGGATGGTTGCGCCTGCCCGCGCAGCTCGCGCAAGGCATTCAGCTGATGGCGGGCGCAATATCGCTCCAGGCCGCGCACGACCTTCACCGCTGCGCGCGGATCGGCGAAGTGCGCCGTCCCCACTGCCACCACCGAGGCGCCAGCAAGCAAAAACTCCAGCGCGTCCTCGGCGCGGAGGATCCCCCCCAGCCCGATGACGGGCACGCGGAGCGTTTGAGCAGTATACCACACGCGGTAGACGGCCAAAGGTCGAATCGCGGGGCCGCTGAGGCCCCCCGTCATCGCGCCGAGCCGTGAGCGGCGGGTTTCGGGGTCGAGGCTCATGCCGACGTAGGTGTTGGAGAGGGCGACGGCATCGGCGCCGGCGCGCTCCGCCGCCTGGGCGACCGGGATGAGGTCCGTCACGTCGGGACTGAGCTTGGCGATCAGCGGCTTGCGCGTGGCCCGGCGGCTTGCTGCCACCATCCGCTCCACCGCCTGCGGCTCATGCGCCACTAAGCTGACAAAGCGTGAACGATTCTCGGTTCGGGGTTCGGGGCTTGCCCCCAACCCTGAACCATGCTTGATATTTGGACAGGAGAGGTTGAGTTCGATGGCCGCCGCGCCTTCCGCGTGGTCGACGGCACCCACCATGTCCGCCAGCTCCTCCGGCGATTCGGCCAGCAGGCTGACGATGATCGGCGTGCCCACATCGCGCAGCGCCGGCAGCTTCTCCGACAGGAACGCCTCAAGGCCGATGTTCTGCAACCCCACCGCATTGAGCATCCCGGAGGGCGTTTCCGCCAGCCGCGGCGGGAGGTTGCCCTCGCGGGGCCGCTGGGTGAGCGTCTTGGTGATGAGCCCGCCGAGCTCGCACAGTGTCACGGCCTCGGCGAACTCTACACCGTAACCGATGGTGCCGGCGGCGGCGAGCACGGGATTCTTGAGGATCAACGACCCGATCGTGACGGAGAGATCCGGCATGGCGCGCCTTACGAGCCCGCTGCTGCGGGGGGAGGGCCGGCCTGGCCGTGGGGGCGGAAGAACTGAATGACGCTGTCGATTTGACACCGGAGATCCGGTGAAACATTGAGAAACTCCACGCCGGTTTCCACCACGCCGGAGGCCTGCAGCGTGCTCCACGCCACGCGCCCCTTGATGATCAGCGGCTCCCGGAAACCGGGGATCTTCACTTCAACCTCCAGCAGCGCGTCCTTTTCCAGCTGCTCCTCGCTGCGAAACCGCAGGCCCCCCGCGCTGAGATTCACCAGCGTCATCGAGGCGCCGAGCGCTCCGAAATGGCCGCTGGCCCGGTAGCGCCCCTCAATCGCCTGCGTGATGCGGTGAAAATCGCGTCGTTCGCGCATCAGCCCACCGGCCCGCTACGCGGTACGGAGCAGCGCATGATACTGCTGGAGGGGCTTGACCGTCACCTGGCGCTTGATCAACGCGGCGATGCCGTTCACCGAGGCCTGCGCGCCGGAAACCGTGGTGATGCAGGGAATCCCCAGCGCGGTGGCGGCGGAGCGGATCAGGATTTCATCGGCCCGCGGCAGCCGGCCCGAGGGCGTGTTGATGATCAACTGGATTTCGCCGCTTTTGATGGCGTCCAGCACGTTCGGCCGGCCCTCGTGGATCTTCTTGACCGGCTGCGCGCCGAGGCCGCTGCGCTGCAGCGCCTTTGCGGTGCCCTGGGTGGCGACCAGCCGAAACCCCAGCTCCTCCAACCGCTGGGCGAGGAGCACGACCGCCCGCTTGTCGCGGTTCTTGACGCTGATGAAGACCGTGCCGGATTTCGGCAGCCACTGCCCAGCCGCCAGCTGGGATTTGAGGAATGCGCGCCCGAAATCTTCATCGATGCCCATGACTTCGCCGGTGGAGCGCATCTCCGGCCCCAGCAGGATGTCCACGCCGGCGAAACGCGAGAACGGAAACACCGACTCCTTCACCGCCAGAAACGGCGGCACGACTTCCGCCGTCACCCCCTGCGCGTGCAGCGGCAGGCCCATCATCGCGCGGGTGGCGACTTTGGCCAGCGGTACGCCCACCGCCTTGGAGATAAACGGCACCGTGCGCGAGGCGCGGGGGTTGACTTCCAGGATGTAGACCGCGTCGTCCTTGACGGCCATCTGCACGTTCATCAGCCCCACGACCCTCAGCGCCCGGGCCAAGCTCAACGCCGCGCGGCGCACCTCGCCGAGGATGTCGTCGCTGAGCGTGTGGGGCGGCAGCACCATGGCGCTGTCGCCGGAGTGGATGCCCGCCTCCTCGATGTGCTCCAGGAGGCCGCCGATGACGAACGCCTCGCCGTCGCCGACGACGTCCACGTCCACTTCGATGGCCTCTTCGAGGAATTTGTCGATGAGCACCGGAAAGCCCGGCGAGGCCTCGAAGGCCCGCTGGGCGAAGAGGGCCAGCTGCTCATCGTCATAGACGATCTCCATGGCCCGCCCGCCCAGCACGTAGGAGGGCCGCACCAGGCACGGATAGCCGACGCGGCGCGCGGTGAGCACCGCCTCTTCCATTGTCATCGCCGTGCCGCTGGAGGGCTGGCGCAGGGCCAGCTCATCGAGCAGGCGCTTGAATTTTTCCCGGTCCTCCGCGCGGTCGATCGCCTCCGCGGCGGAGCCTAAGATCGGCACGCCGGCCTGGGCCAATCCCACGGTGAGGTTCAGTGGTGTTTGCCCGCCGAACTGGACGATCACACCGTCGGGCCGCTCCCGGTCGACGATGTTCAACACGTCTTCCAGCGTGACCGGCTCGAAGTAGAGCTTATCGGAGGTGTCATAGTCGGTGGAAACCGTCTCCGGGTTGGAGTTGACCATGATCACTTCCACGCCCATCTCGCGCAGGGCGAAGGCGGCGTGTACGCAGCAATAATCGAACTCGATACCCTGCCCGATCCGGTTCGGCCCTCCCCCGAGGATCATGACCCTCCGTTTCTTCGAGGCTGGAGGCTGGAGGCTGGAGGCTGGATTGGTCTCTTCCAGCTTCCGGCTTCCCGCTTCCAGCTTCAGAACTGGTTGTTCATACGTGGAGTAGTAATACGGCGTGAACGCTTCGAACTCCGCCGCGCACGTATCCACAAGGTAATAGGACGGCTGTACGCCCCATCGGGCACGCCATCCGCGAATCACCGTCTCATCAAGCCCCCAGAGCCCGGCCAATTGCCGGTCGCTGAAGCCGAGCCCCTTGGCCCGGCGCAGCAGCTCCACGCCGTTGACCTGGATGGCCGCCCCCATTGGCGCGCTCGCGCAGGCATTCATCTGGTCTTTAGCGCCCTTCAACGCCTCTTCCTCCAGCACCAGCGCGTAGAGTTGGCGCAAGAACCAGCGGTCGATCTTGGTCAACTGATAGATCTCATCGACGGACACACCCTCGACAAGCGCCTGCTTCAGATAGAAGATGCGCTCCGCCGTCGGCGTGGCCAGCCGTTGCCGCAGCACGTCCTTGGGCACGCTCGCCGAGGCCACCCAGCCGTCCTTGCGGATCTCCAACCCCCGCAGCCCTTTTTGCAGCGCCTCGTTGAAGGTGCGGCCGATGGCCATGGTTTCCCCCACGGACTTCATCTGGATCGTCAGCGTCGGATCGGCCGCCGGGAACTTTTCGAAGGCAAACCGGGGAATCTTCACCACCACGTAGTCGATCGACGGCTCAAAGCACGCCGGGGTCTGCTTGGTGATGTCGTTGGGCAGCTCATCGAGCGTGTAGCCCACCGCCAGTTTCGCGGCAATTTTCGCGATCGGAAACCCGGTGGCTTTCGAGGCGAGCGCGGAGGAGCGCGACACGCGCGGGTTCATCTCGATGACGAGCAGGCGGCCGGAGTCGGGATGCACCGCGAACTGGATATTGGAGCCGCCGGTCTCCACCCCAATGGCGCGGATGATCTTGATGGCCGCGTCACGCATCTCCTGATACTCGCGGTCGGTGAGCGTCTGCTGGGGGGCCACCGTGATCGAATCGCCGGTATGCACGCCCATCGGGTCGACGTTTTCAATCGAACAGACGATGACCACGTTATCCGCCCGGTCGCGCATCACCTCCAGCTCAAACTCCTTCCAGCCGATGATCGACTCCTCAACGGAGATCTCCTTGATCATCGACAGCTCAAGGCCCAGCTTGGCGATGCGGTCGAACTCCTCCGGGTTGTAGGCGACCCCGCCGCCGGTGCCGCCCAAGGTGAAGCTCGGGCGGATGACGCAGGGAAAGCCGATCGTCTCGGCGATAGCCTGGGCTTCCTCGGGCGTGTGGGCGTAGGAGGCTGTGGGCACCTCCAGTCCGATGGATTCCATCGTCCGCTTGAAGTACTCGCGGTCCTCCGCCCGCTTGATCGCGTCGAGCTTCGCGCCGATGAGCTCGACCTTGTGCCGCTCCAGCACGCCGCGCTCGGCCAGCTGCACCGTAACGTTCAGCGCGGTTTGGCCGCCGAGGGTGGGCAGCAGCGCGTCAGGCTGCTCGGCCTCAATGATCTTCTCCACAACACCTGGGGTGATCGGCTCGATATAGGTGCGGTCGGCCATTTCCGGATCGGTCATGATCGTCGCCGGGTTGGAGTTGACCAGCACGATTTCGAAGCCCTCCTCCCGCAGCGCCTTGCAGGCCTGTGTGCCGGAGTAGTCGAATTCGCACGCCTGGCCAATGACGATCGGCCCTGAACCGATGATAAGAATCTTATGGATATCCGTCCGCTTAGGCATCGTTCCGTGACTCCGTGACCTTGTGACTCCGTGACCTCGCAACGTCGTATACGAGGTCACGGAGGTACGGAGTCACGAAGATACGAGAGTCCGTCATCAAAATAGCGTCAGTTGTTCTTCGTTAGTCCTTGCGGGCGCAGCACCGGTGAAGATGCGCACGGTGCCGTACTCGCCGTCGTAGCCGGGCTCGATGGTCACCTCGCCGCGGCGCATCCGCAGGATGCCCTCGGCGATCTGGGCAGAGGTGGCCGCGCGCAACTGCTCTTCGGAAGCCTCCAGCAGCGCGCCGAACTCCGTGCCGCACTTGTAGATCAGTTGGTGGTACTCGCGCTCAACCGCCTGGGTGCCCGTCCCAACGCCCAGCACCTCAGCAATAACCTCCTCCAACGGCACTAGCCGCTGGAAGGGACGCGGGGTTGACGGCTGCGCACCTTCCGGCCGGTCGGCCAGATCATCCACCCGGTGCATCACGCCCACGGTAACCTTGCGGCCGCATGCCGGACACAAGAAATTCCTGCGTTTCGTTTCCTGCGGCGAGAGGCGCACCTGGCAGGCGCGGTGGCCGTCCACGTGGTACTTGCCCTCCTCCGGAAAGAATTCGATGGTCGAGACGAACGCCTTCGGATCGTTTCGGCGCAACGCCCCCAGCATGGCATCGTAGGTCTGCGGGCAGTCGAAGACGTTCGCCTCGCGGCCGATGCGCCGCGCCGAGTGCGAGTCAGAGTTGGAGATGAGCGCATAGCGGTCGAGTTTCGAGAGCCGCCAATTCATCGCCGGATCGGAGGAGAGCCCGGTTTCCAGCGCGAAGATGTGCTTGGCCTGATCGCCGAAGCACTCCTCCACCGCGTCGAAGCCGGAGTTGGAACCGAAGATGGAAAAGTGCGGCGTCCAGGCGTGGGCGGGTACCACCGCCGCGCGCGGCTCAAGACCCACGACCAGCTCCACCAGCCGCCGCGCCTCCATCCGCAGCATCGGCCGGCCGTCGAGGCTGAGGCTGCCGAAGCCTTCCAGGGCGCGGCTGATTCGCTCCACGCTGGCGATCGAGGGCGCGAAGAGCACATGGTGGATCTGGTGCGCCTTGCCCGCCACGTAGAAGAGGGTGTTGACCTCGCTCGTGAGGATGAACGGCTGCCCGGCATGCTCATAGAGGCCGGTGCCGGTTTCCCGCAAGGCGTCTTTCAACTCTTGCAGCCACAGCGGGTGGGTGAAGTCGCCGGTGCCCAGCACCCCGATGCCCTTGATCTTCGCCCACTTGGCCAGCTCAGGGACGGTGAGATCCTTCGAGCAGGCTCGGCTGTAGCGCGAGTGGATGTGGAAATCGGCGATGAACTTAGGCATGGACTTCGTCCATCAGATCCATAAACCGCCCGAAGAAATACTGCGCATCGTGCGGGCCGGGTGCAGCCTCTGGATGGTACTGCAGGCTCAGCACCGGCAGCGTCTTATGGCGCATCCCTTCGACGGTGCCGTCGTTGAGGTTCTGGTGCGTGATCTCCACTGCGCCGCCGGGGATGGAGTCCAACTGGACCGCGAAGTTGTGGTTCTGGGTGGTGATCTCGACCTTGTTGGTTGAGAGATCTTTTACCGGATGGTTGCCGCCGTGGTGGCCGAACTTGAGCTTCGTCGTCTGCCCGCCGTAGGCGTGGCCCAGCAGCTGATGCCCCAGGCAGATGCCCAGCATCGGCGCCTGCCCCAACAACTGCCGGATGGTGTCGATGGCGTACGTCACCGCCGCTGGATCGCCCGGGCCATTGGAGAGCAGCACGCCGTCCGGCTTGCGCGCCAAAATCTCCTTCGCGCCGGTCGACGCCGGAACAACGCTGACGCGACATCCCAGCGCCGCCAGCTTCCGCAGAATGTTGTACTTCACCCCGAAGTCCATCACGACGACGTGTCGCTTTTGCTGTGTGCTGTGTGCTGTCTGCTGTGTGCTAACCAACGGCCATTCGTAGGCCTTTTCGCACGTGACCTCCTTCACCAGATCAACGCCGACGATGTCGGGGGAGGAGCGCACGCGCTGCAACAGCGCCTCGGGATCGCGCTCGGTCGTGGAAATGCCGCACTTCATCGAGCCCTGCGTCCGCAGCGTCAGCGTCAGCGCCCGGGTATCGACGCTGTCGACGGCGATGAGGCGGTGCCGCTTGAAGTACGCCTCCAAGGATTCCTGCGAGCGGTGGTTGCTGTCGATGGGGGAGAGCTCCCGGATGATAAAGCCTTCCACCCATGGCCGCCGCGACTCGACGTCCTCGTCATTGACGCCGTAGTTGCCGATGTGCGGGTAGGTCATGCACACGACCTGCCCCTTATAAGACGGATCGGTGAGCACCTCCTGGTAGCCGGTCATCGACGTGTTGAAGACCGCCTCGCCGAAGGCTTCCCCGTCGGCGCCGACCGCCCGCCCCTTGAAGGCGGTGCCGTCCTCCAGCACCAGCCACGCCGCTCGCGCAGTCATTACGTCCTCGCCCCCACCACTCTGAACAGCTCGCCCTGGAGCTCTTCCAGTGGCCTGCTCTTTCCATGCTGGGCACTTTTGAATGCTCGCCAGAATCGGAATACTTTCGGTTTCCACCATGGCGCAAATGTCACCGCCACAGGATTGAATTCCTTTCTTTCGCCGACCCAATGTCGAAAGATTTTCGCGGCCAACGTATCAGCTTCCCACTCGTTCCGCTTCGACCAGTTCAGAATGATGGCGCTCTGGGTGATCTTCGGCAAAATCTCTGTCTCGATGCGCGCCTTCCATGTCGGGCTATCTGAGTAGACGAACAGAAGCCGCTTGCCTTGCGGGGACCACCGGCTTCGAACCAACCACACCAATTTCGCGCTCTCAAGGACGTGACAGATTCCCAAGAGCAGCCCCACAACTACCAAGACGGGCATCAACGGGATGAGGACAATGCCAATACCCATGACGATCCAGAAGTCTTTGGCCGGCAATTTCTTCTCGGAGAAGTCCCGTACAGCTGCAATGATCACCTTGAACGGTAATAACGGTCCCAAAACTACGAGGGGGAGGCCGTCCAGGAACGGACGATTAATCCTCTGGACAAGTCGATGTTGCTTGCTGGACGAGAGCTCTTCGCTCATTGAGCAGGATCCATTCCGCGAACAAGCGCGTTGACAACAGCTCCCGTCAGCGTCTGCCCGGCGAAGGGCGAGTGGCGGCCCTTGGAGATGAACTGCTTGGGATCCACGCTCCACTGCCGTTTCGGATCGAGGAGGACGACATCCGCCGGCGCTCCGACCGAGAGGGTGCCGCCGGTGAGGCCGGCGATACGCGCAGGATTCATCGAGAGCTTCTCAACCAGCTGGCTCCAGCTCAGCAGCCCGGGGACCACCAAGGCCTGCACGCAGACGCCCAGCGCCGTCTCCAGCCCGCTGATGCCGAAGGGCGCGGCGTCGAAATCGGCGGCCTTCTCCCACTCGGTGTGGGGCGCATGGTCGGTGGCGATGCAATCGATCGTGCCGTCGCGCAGCCCTTCGATGAGCGCTTGCCGGTCGGTTTCCGCGCGCAGGGGCGGGTTGACCTTCGCACTCGTGTCGAACTCCCCCACCGCTTCATGGGTGAGGGCCAGATGGTGCGGGGTCGCCTCGCACGTCACCTGCAGGCCGCGCTGCTTCGCCTGGCGGATCATCTCCACCGACTTCGCACTGGAGAGGTGCGCGAAATGCACCCAGCCGCCGGTCAGTTCGCAGAGCGCGATGTCGCGCGCCACCAGCACCGATTCCGATGCGCCGGGAATCCCGCGCAGCCCCAGTGTCGTGGACACCAGCCCCTCGTGCATGACGCCACCGGCGGAGAGCAGAGGATCCTCCGCGTGCTGGATGAGCGGTCGATCGAAAATCTTCGCGTACTCCAACGCGCGCCGCATGAGGAAGCCGTCGGCGACCGCGCTGCCGTCATCCGAGAGGGCGATGCAGCCGGCGTCGAAGAGCTCGGCGAAATCGGTCAACTCCTTGCCTTCGCGCCCCTTGGTGATGGCGCCGATGGGCCGCACATCCGCCAGTCCGATTCGCTCGGCTTCTCGCTTGAGGAAATCGACGATGCCGCGGTGGTCCATCGCCGGCGTGGTATTCGGCATCGCGCAGATCGTGGTGAAGCCGCCGCGTAGTGCTGCGCGGCAGCCGGTCTCCACGGTTTCTTTATCCTCGCGCCCCGGCTCGCGCAGGTGGGTGTGCAGATCAACGAACCCCGGAGCCACCACCAGCCCGGCGGCATCGATCGCCTTGGCACCGTTGGCCGCGATGGAGGGTTGGACATCGGCGATCTTACCCCGGTCGATCAGCACGTCGAACCGCCCGTCCCGCTTGTTGGCCGGATCGACCACGTGCCCGTTCTTGATGAGCGTTTTAGCCATCAGGCCCGTCTGTCGGTGACGTCAATCGGTGACGTAGCCCGTATCGTCGTTCGGTGACGTCATTCGTCAACGGCCGAACAACGTAACCGCCACACGAAACGGGCCACGTAACCGACGGACGAACAACTTCACCGGTCATGCATTCTCTTCCACTTCTACTTTCGGAGCGCCAGAGACGAGGTACAGCGCCGCCATGCGCACCGCCAGGCCGTTCGTGACTTGATCGAGAATCACCGAATACGGCCCGTCGGCGACCGCCGAATCCAGCTCGACGCCGCGGTTGACCGGCCCGGGGTGCATGATCAGCACATCGGGCTTGGCACTCTTAAGCCGCTCGCGGTCGATGCCGTAGCGCAGCCGGAATTCGCGCAGGCTGGGTACGAGTACCGCCTCCTGCCGCTCATGCTGGATGCGCAGCAGCATCAGCACATCCGCCTGAGCCAGCGCCTCCTCAAGCCGGTGGGTTACCTTGACCCCGAGTGCTTCGATCTGCGTGGGGATGAGCGTCGGCGGGCCGCAGAGGATGACGCGCGCGCCGAGCTTCGTCAGGCCCCAGATGTTCGAGCGCGCCACGCGCGAGTGGGCGATGTCGCCGATGATCGCGACGGTCAACCCCTCGATGCGCCCCTTCTTTTCCTGAATCGTAAAGAGATCCAGCAGCGCTTGCGTCGGATGCTCGTGCGCCCCGTCGCCGGCGTTGATCACGCTCGCCTGGGACTGCCGCGCGATCAGATGGGGCACTCCGGCTGCGGCATGGCGGATGACGAGCACGTCCACCTTCAGGGCTTCGAGGTTGCGCACGGTATCCAGGACGGTTTCGCCTTTTGAGAGGCTGGAGCCTTGCGTGGAGATGTTGACGATGTCGGCGGAGAGCCGCTTGGCGGCCAGCTCGAAGGAGGTGCGCGTGCGCGTGCTGGGCTCGAAGAAGAGATTGACGATGGTTTTGCCGCGCAGCGCGGGCACCTTCTTGATGGGGCGCAGCGAGATCTCCCGGAAGGAGGCGGCGGTCTGCAGCACGAGCCGGATCTCTTCGGCGGTCAGCGACTGCAGCCCCAGCAGGTCCTTCTTGATCCACTGCGCGGTCTGCGTGCCATTCGCGGTGGTCGTGGTGGTCATCCCACCACCTGTGTGGTTTCGCCGTAGGCGAAACGGGTCGCTGGCGTCCTGCGTAATCCCACTGCCTGCCAGCGACCGGCCTGCGGCCAGCAAACAGGTGGTGGGATCATCGCGAGGCTCCTTCGTTCGCCGCCGCCTCAAGCACAACCTCCTCGACTTCATCAAGCTCGTTGAGGCGCACATCCACCCGCTCGCTCAACTGCGTGGGGAGATTCTTGCCGACGTAATCCGCCCGGATGGGCAGCTCGCGGTGGCCGCGGTCGATGAGCACCGCCAGCTGGATGAGCTGCGGCCGGCCCAAATCGTTGATGGCATTGAGCGCAGCACGGATCGTGCGCCCGGTAAAGAGCACATCGTCTACGAGTATCAGCCGCAGATCGGTGATATCGAAGGCGATGTCGGTGGAGTGCACGACCGGGTTGGGGGCGATGCGGGAGAGATCGTCGCGATAGAGGGTGATGTCGAGGGAGCCCACCTGCACCGGATGGCGGTCTATCGCCTCGATTTCCTTGGCGAGCCGCTGGGCCAGAATCGCCCCGCGCGTGCGGATGCCGATCAAGGCCAGCTCGCCGGTGCCTTTGTTGCGCTCTAGGATTTCGTGCGCGATACGGATGAGAGCCCGCCGGATGGCTTCGGCGTCCATAATTTTCGCTTTCGGCCCTCCGGTATCAGATACCATCGCGGCACCGATCGCAAGACGGTATCTGATACCAAAAATCCCAGCCGTTTGGCTGGGATGCTCCTCGATTATCAGTGTAGACGATCGTTTTCATGCCCCTTTCCCGCCTCTCAGGACGGGCCCTTAAAGGTATAAAGCGTATATTAATTATACGAAAAAACAGCCCAACCTGTCAACCACAATACCAATAGACTTTTGTCTGCTATTTTAATGCACCTTGAGAGGGCTTGCGGGGAAGCAGCGTCTCTTCCTCCTCAGAAGTCCCTTCGACCTCAGCGCCGATGCCTGCCTGCCCCGCGCGGGCGGCAGGCAGGCCGGCGCAAATGCCCCGCTTGGAGGAGCGGACAAACTCCAAGATGGCGCGCGCCTCAGCTGAGGAACGCTCCCGCTCAATCGCCTCCAACGCGTGCGGGATGTTGAGCCCATCCCGATAGAGGAACTTGTACGCTCGCTTGATGTCTTCGCGCACACCCGCCGGCAACCCTGCCCGGCGCATCCCGACCACATTCAACCCCTGGATGACGGCGGGCCGCCCGCCGCAGAGCATAAACGGCGGCACGTCCTTGTTGACCGCCGAGAGCCCGCTGATCATCGCGAGGCGTCCGATGCGGGTGGACTGGTGCACCACAACCATCCCTGAGAGCGTGGCGCCGTCCTCCACGACACAGTAGCCGGCGAGCGTCGCCAAGTTGACAAGAATCGTCCGGTCGCCGAGCTGGCAATTGTGGCCGATGTGCGCGTTAGCCATGAGGAAGTTGTCGTCGCCGATCACCGTGGATGAGCCCTCTTTGGTGCCGCGGTGGATCGTCACATATTCCCGGACCGTGTTCCGGTGGCCGATGCGGGTGAAGGTGGCGCCGCCGGAAAACGCCATATCCTGGGGCACGTGGCCCATCACGACGCCCATGTGAATCTGGTTCTCATCGCCGATCGTCGTGCCAGGTCCGATATAAACGTTCATCCAGAGTTTGTTGCGGCAGCCGAGCACCGCGCCGTCCTCAATTACGCATCCCGGGCCGATCTCAGTGCCATCGCCCATGCGAACGCCCTTCCCAATGATGGCGCTCGGATGCACGTTAGGCTTCGTCATGGGGACGGCTTCGTTTGGGTGGCAACACGACGACGAACTCGCCTTTGGGCGGATGCTGGGAAAAATGGCTCCGCAGGTGGCTGACGGGCTCGCGGCGCGTCTCCTCAAACATCTTCGTCAGCTCGCGGCTGACGGACAGGGGGATGTCACCGAACACCGCTTCGATCTCCTCCAGCAGCTTCAGCAGCCGGTGCGGACCTTCGTAGACGATGGTGGTGCGCGGCTCTTCCTTCAGCGCCTCAAGCCGCTTGCGGCGCGCGCCGGGCTTGACCGGCAAAAAGCCTTCGAACACGAACCGATCCGTTGGAAATCCTGAGAGCACCAGCGCGGTCAGCGCCGCCGATGGGCCTGGCATGACCTCCACCGGCACGCCGGCGGCAATCGCCGCATGGATCAGCGGCACACCGGGATCTGAGACGCCGGGCATGCCGGCATCGGAGATCAGCGCGATGCGCTTGCCTTCGCGCAGTTGCTGCTCGAGCCGCTCGGCCTTTGCCGCGCCGGTATAGCTGTGGTAGCTGGTTGTCGGCGTGCTAATACCGTGCGCTTTGAGCAGAATGGCCGCGTGCCGCGTGTCCTCACAGGCGATCAGATCAGCCGCCTTCAGCGTCTCAACCGCCCTTAGCGAGATGTCCTTGAGATTGCCAATGGGTGTCGCCACTACCGATAGAATCCCCCTCTTGGTGTTCGGAGTTTGGTGTTCGGTGTTCGTCGTAACGGCCATCTCCGAACTCCCAACTACGAACTCCGAACTACTCAACAGTAACACTCTTCGCGAGATTCGGGGGCTGATCGATGTCGCAGCCATTGGCGTCGGCGACGTAGTAGGCGAAGAGCTGCAGCGGCACGGCGGCGACGATCGGCGAGAGGAACTCCTCCGTCTTCGGAATCACCATCAGGCTGTCGGCGTACTGCTTGATGTGCGCATCCCCCTCCGAAGCGACCACGATGCAATCGCCTTTGCGCGCGCGCACCTCTTCGATGTTGGAAATGGTCTTCTCGTACACCGGAGACTGCGGCGTGAGGAAGACCACCGGCCAGCCCTTGCGGATGAGCGAGATGGGCCCGTGTTTCATTTCGCCGGCGGCGTAGCCTTCCGCATGGATGAGCGGGCAGATTTCCTTCAGCTTCAGCGCCCCTTCGAGCGCGCTGGGATAGTTGTACCGCCGGCCCAGGTAATAGAAGTTCCTCGCGCCGGCATACTTGGCGGCGATCGCCTTGATGGAGTTCTCGAGTGCCAGCGCCTGCTCCAGCGTGCGCGGCAGGGCCGCTAGGCTTTCCAGCATCCGCTTCCATTGCGCCGGCGCGATCCGCTTGCGCTGCCGCGCCAGATACAGGGTCAGCAGGACGAGCGTGGTCACCTGCGAGGTGTACGCCTTCGTCGAGGCCACCGCGATCTCCGGGCCGGCGTGCGTGTAGAGCACCGCACTCGACTCGCGCGCGATAGAGGAGCCCATCACGTTGCAGATGGAGAGCACCTTCGCGCCCTGCTCCTTCGCCAGCCGGATGCCGGCAAGCGTATCGGCCGTCTCGCCCGACTGCGTAATCGCCAGGACGACGGTGTTGCGGTTGAGCATCGGCTCGCGGTAGCGGAACTCGCTGGCCAGATCCACCACGACGGGGATGTGCGCAAACTCCTCCAGCATGTACTCGCCCACCAGCCCTGCGTGGTAGGCGGTGCCGCAGCCGAGGATCACGAACCGCGTGGCGGGTGTCAGGGCATTGAGGAACTGCTTCGTGCGCCGGTCGAAGACGATACGCCCGGCCTTCGCATCGAGCCGGTTCATCAGCGTCTGCTCAATCGCCGCCGGCTGCTCGTGGATTTCCTTGAGCATGAAGTGGGGGTAGCCGCCCTTCTGCGCGGCCTTCAGGTCCCAGGTGATCGTCGTGGGGTGGCGCTTGACCGGCTTGCCTTGCAGCGTGGAGAGCTTGGGACCGGATCGCGTCAGCTCCACCACCTCGAAGTCGTTGAGGTAAATCACGTTGCGGGTGCGGCCAAGGATGGCGGTGGCGTCGCTGGCGAAGAGTGCTTCGCCCTTGCCCACGCCGACGATGAGGGGGCTGCCGCTGCGCGCGCCGTAGATCTTTTCCGGCTCTTTCGACGAGACCAGGCAGATGGCGTAGGAACCGCGCACTTCTTTGAGCGCCTCGCGGAACGCCTCGCCGAGGGGGCGCTTCTTGGCATATTCCTCAATCAGATGCGCGACGGCCTCGGTATCCGTCTTGGAGCGGAAGGTATGCCCCGCTTTGATGAGGCGCTCTTTGAGCTCCGCGTAGTTCTCGATGATGCCGTTGTGCACGATGGCGAGCGTACCAGTGCAGTCGGTGTGGGGATGCGCGTTGATCTCCGACGGCTCGCCGTGCGTGGCCCAACGCGAATTGTGGGACAACAGGCCGTTAGCAAAAAAGTTCTCTGTCCCTTCCACTTCGAGGTCATAGACAGTTGCGCCGTGACTTGGGAGACGGCGCACGGACAAAATCGGCTGATAGCGCGTCTCCGCCTGAAGGTGGCGTTGCAGGCCTCCAAGCAGCCCCGCCGCTTGAGGCAACTTTTCCAGAAACTCGAAGAACCTCTGCGCTTGCTTGTCAGTAAAATATACCCCTCCGTCGAATCGCTTAAGTGCCGATCGCGAAACACCACGATCGATCAGCCACGTAAACAGCGCCTTCTTCGAAAGGAGCAGCGCCCGCGAACGCACGTAAAAACCTTCCCGTTTTGTCAGCAAAACACCTTGAAGCCAGTTGCGTTTTCGCTGAGCGGAGAACCCGATTCGGTCCTGGAAAGCCGTCAACGCGTCTTGCCGCGTCATCAAGACGCCCAGCGCAGGTCTTGGCCGGCGGTGCTTGACCGAGGCCTCCACCCGGCTCAATGATGCAACGATCCCGAACCGAAGCAGCCACAGTTGAATGCGTCGAACCAACTCCACGTCTGTCATCACGAGCTTGATCTGGCCGGCCTGCCGGGAAACACCGCCTTCGGCATCGAATAGGCCGCGTAAAAACGCCGCCAGCTCATCGGTGCCAAGCGCTCCGATCTGCTCAAGGAACTCCTGGCGGCGGCTCAGGACGTTCACGCGTAACCACTCAGTCAAACCAAGGCTGTTGACTTCGAGCATCTGCGCCGCCGTATGCGGAACGGGGGCTACTCGGCCTCGCAACTGAAAGCAGTGCTGCGTCAACTGCAGGTACGTGGCGAGGGTGTCCTTGTCGGTGTCCTTAAACCGTACGCTGCGCCGTCCGACATGGCCATCCCCAAGCAGATAGCCGAGCCACTGCATCAGTTCCGGCGACGACTGCTGCGGAAGATGCACGAAGCTGCCGTGACGGCTGTCAACCGGCTCCATGCCGGGCAATGGAAATGGCAAACCTAAGCCCGCGATGAGCGGCTGCAGCGTCATCTCGGCTGCGTTGCGTTCCGGCTCCCAAAGATGGCTGACGACAGCCGTGCTGATGCCTGCCAGCGAGGCTGCCGTGCGAACGCCTCCCTGACGATTCACCCTTACGCGCAACAACTGACGCGCCTCATCGCCTAAACGGAAGTACCGCGGCGCCTGAATAGATTCGAACCGGAGGGCACGGCCTTGGACCGCCCACGCACAGGGATGAAGCAGCCAATCTCCCGCCTTCAGCGCCCCTGCTGCCTTTGCGACCAACGCGCCGTTGGAGTCCACCGTCATCATCCGGTGTCTTGGCGTACAGGCGAGCGCGCCAAAGGGTGTTTGAATTTCGATGAGTTCCTCAGGGGCGGGATGCGACCAGACTTTAGCCTTGCGGTAGACGGTTTGAAGCGTCTGCGGATCCAGTGATAGGACCGTTGCCTCACCCCGGAAGGAATCAATGCGCCTGACCTGTCCGTCGGCGAACTGGATGAGCGTATCTCCAGCCAGACAGTGTCCCACGCCCACCTGTCCGACTATCGGGTGCTTCCGAAGGTCGTCCTCAAGCATCTTGATCTTACCGACGCGCTTGCGCACTTCCAAGCCGCGGCCGTTGATGACGGCTACGCCGGCCGAGTCGTAGCCGCGGTACTCGAGGCGGCCGAGCGCATCGAGCAGCGCCTCCACCACGGGCTTGTCCCCGATGTAGCCGACGATGCCGCACATCTTCAGCACACAGCCGTCAGCAGACAGCACACAGTCATTACCTCAAGCGCCTCGGTTAAAAACGGTTTGGCCGTTTACGATGGTCATCAACACCTGAAAGTTGCTGTTAAACACCGTCAGGTCGGCGCGGCGGCCGACGGCAAGCTGCCCGCGGTCGCGCAGGCGTAAGGCACGCGCCGGCACTTCGCCGGCCATGCGCACGGCGTCCGTCAATGCTGCAGCACCCAGGCGCACGGTGTTGCGGACCGCCTCGATCATGGTCAGGCGGCTGCCGGCCAGCACGCCCTCGCTCGTATAGTACGCCCCGCCGCGCGAAATGATATCCCATCCCTGATGCCGGATCGAATCCGTCACCAGCGCAACTCGCTCAGGACTCTTCGCCCGCACGAGCAGCCGCAGCGCGTGCGGGCTGACGTGCACGCCGTCGGCGATCACCATCGCCGTCAGCCGGTCATCCGTCAAGGCCACATCCAGCAGCGATGGGGTGCGGTGGTGGAGCGTCGGCATGCCGTTAAAGACGTGCGTTACCACCGACGCGCCGGCCTCCACGGCCCGCGCGGCCGTTGCCGCATCCGCCAGGCTGTGGCCCAGCGAGACGGCGATGCGATGCCGCCGGCACCAGCGGATGGCGCTTGCCGCGCCTCGCAGCTCAGGCGCCATCGTGACCAGCCGCACGCGCCCGCGGCCGGCGCGCATCACGCACTGCAGCTCGCGCACGGTCGGCGCGCGCATGCCGGAGCGAGGCAGCGCTCCGGGTCGCTGACGGCTGACGAACGGCCCCTCAAGATGGATCCCGAGGCACTGCGCCCCGCGTGCCGTTGTCTTGGCTCGGAGAGCAATCTGCCGCAGCAACTGCGCCTGCGGTGCTGGGCCTAGCGTTGTCAAAAACCCTGTTGTGCCTGTGCGCGCCGCATCGCGCGCGACCACCGCCGGCTCGCCCCACACGTGCAAGTCAATGAACCCTGGCGAGACATACGCCCCGCGCATCGAGAGCGCCTTCGCCCCCCGGGGCGCTGCGCGCCTGATCGCGCCGATGCGGCCCCCGGCGACTTGAAGCGCCCCGTCGACCACACCTTGCGGCGTCACGAGCCGCCCGCCGACCAACCACACGTTATCCACAGCTTTTCAGCGACGGTGGAAAACCTGCCGGGCCTGCGAAGCCCTTGCTCATCTGCGGCCATCCAGGTGATCCGACGCCGCGGTCAACTGATCAAGCGCGGCAATGTTCTCCGTCGCCTTGTCGATCACCTCGGTGCCGGAGCAGAAGCTGGTGCCCACCGTTCCATCCGGCTGCTGGTGGGCCACCACGAGGTAGGTCTTGCCGTCCTCGAACCAAAAGCCGTCGCAGCTCACCTGATTCCTAACGGTGTGCAGCACCACGCGGCGCGTATCTTGCGGCCCTTTCCAGAACCGGGTGGGGTTCAGCGTAACGATCACCTTCGACTCGTGGAAGCTGTTCTGCTCCCCAGTCTGCTTAATCCGCATCACCTGGCCGATGAATACCATCGACGCCCGCTTGAGCTCGACCACCATAGAGGGCTTCTCGCAGGAACAGGCGTCCGCAGCGTCGGGCCTGCCCAGGATCGTCCCGCCGGCCACGAACAGCACGGACGCCGTAAGAAAGAAGGTGTTCCTGCCGGAAAAAAGAGTGTCCCCAGAGGGAATCGAACCCTCATTATCAGCTCGAAAGGCTGGTGTCCTAGCCGTTGGACGATGGGGACGCGAGATCACTTTTTCTTCCTGGCCTTGGGCTTGGTCCTGGCCTGCGCCTTGGCGGGCGGCTTTCGTCCTCGCGCCACCAGCGGTTTCGGTTTGGCGGCGTCCTTCATGGCGGCGGGCGCTGTGGCTTGCACCACCTCCTCGATGGAGACGGGCGCAACAGCCGCAGCCTCTGCGGGCGCAGCGCTCGGCGGCTCAGCGGCTTCTTCCTTCTCTTTCGGCACCACCGCCGCCACGGAGGCCACGCGGTCCTTGCCCTTGATGCTGATCAGCCGTACGCCTTGCGCCGCACGGCCCGTTGAACGCACGTCCTTCACCGGGCAGCGCACCATCATCCCCTCGTGCGAAATCAGCATGATCTCATCCTGATCCGCCACGGTCTTCGCACCCACGACCTCGCCGTTTCTCTCGGTGACCTTGATGTTGATGATACCTTTGCCGCCGCGGCTCTGGACGCGGTACTCCTCCACCGGTGAGCGCTTGCCGAAGCCTAGCGACGTGACGGTCAGCAGCTCCGCCTTGGGCTGCACCACCTGCATGGAGACGACCTCGTCCTTCTTGTCCAAGCGGATGCCGCGCACGCCCCGTGCTGAGCGGCCCACCTGGCGCGCCTGCTCCTCGGGAAATCGGATGGCCTTGCCCTGCCGGGTGATGAGCAGGATCTCGCGCTTGCCGTCGGTGATCTCGGCCTCGATCAGTTCATCGCCCTTTTCCAGCGTGATGGCGATGATGCCGCCCTTGCGCGGATTCGAGTAGGCGTCGAGGGGCGTCTTCTTGATCGTGCCCTGCCTCGTCGCCATGATGAGGAACTGATCCTGCGTGAACTCCTTGACGGCCACGAAGGTCGCGAACCGCTCCCCTTGCTGCAACGAGAGGAGGTTGACGATTGCCGTGCCCTTGGCGTAGCGGCTGGCCTGCGGCACCTCGTAGACCTTCAGCCAGTAGCAGCGGCCCAGGTTGGTGAAGAACATGAGCGTTTCGTGCGTCGTGGCGATGAAGAGGTGCTCGACGAAATCCTCCTCCTTGGTCTCCATCGCCGTGACCCCGACCCCGCCGCGGCGCTGCTTGCGGTAGGCGGAGACGGGCAGCCGCTTGATGTAGCCGGCGTGGGAGATGGTGATGACGACGTCCTCTTCGGCGATTAAGTCCTCGACCTTGAAGTCCTTCACCTCGCCGAGAATCTCCGTGCGTCGCTCATCGCCAAAGTGCTTCTTCAGATCCTGGAACTCCTCCTTGATCAGCTCCAGCATCCGGGGCTCGTTCTTGAGCAGCAGCTGATAATACTCGATCTTCTTCAGCAGTTCCTTGTACTCGGCTTCAATCTTCTCGCGTTCCAGAGCGGTGAGCCGTTGCAGCTGCATCTCGAGGATCGCCTGCGCCTGCCGCTCGCTGAGCTTGAATTTTTTGACCAGCGCCTCTTTCGCTTCGGCCGGGCTCTTGGACTGCTTGATCGTCTTGATGATGTCATCCAGGTGGGCCAGCGCGATCTTCAGCCCTTCGAGGATGTGCGCACGCTCCTCGGCCTTGGCCAGCTCGAACTTGGTGCGCCGGGTGACGACTTCCTTGCGGTAGTCGACGAAGGTCTGCAGCGCGGCCTTCAGCCCCAGCACGCGCGGCCGGCCGTCGACGAGGGCCAGCATGATCACGCCGAAGGTCGTCTCCATCTGCGTGTGCTTGTAGAGCTGGTTCAGCACGACCTGGTCGTTGGCATCGCGCTTGAGCTCAATGACGATGCGCATGCCATCCTTGTCCGACTCATCGCGCAAGTCCGAGATGCCCTCAAGCGTCTTCTCCTGAACGAGCTTGGCGATCGTCTCCAGCAGTGCCGCCTTGTTGACCTGATACGGCAGCTCCGTAATGACCAGCGCCTGGCGGTTGCCTTTGAGCTGCTCCACCTGCGCCTTGGCCCGCACGCGCAGCGAGCCGCGCCCGGCGGCGTAGGCGTCCTTAATACCGTCTTTGCCGCAGATGATCGCCCCCGTTGGAAAATCCGGCCCCTTGATGTGGCGCATCAGCACCGGCAGCTCGATGGCCGGCTCGTCGATCAGCGCGCAGAGCCCGTCGATGACCTCGCCGAGGTTGTGCGGCGGGATGTTGGTGGCCATGCCGACCGCGATGCCGCTGGAGCCGTTGACCAGCAGATTTGGGATCTTCGCCGGCAACACGCGTGGCTCGCTGCGCGTGGCATCAAAATTTGGCGTCGTATCAACCGCTTCCTGCGCCAGCTCCGTCAACATCTCTTGGGAGAGTGCGGCGAGCCGGGCTTCGGTGTAGCGATACGCGGCTGGCGGATCCCCGTCGATTGACCCAAAATTGCCCTGGCCCTCGATCAGCGGATAGCGAAGGCTCCAGTCTTGGGCAAGGCGCACGAGGGCGTCGTATACCGCGGCATCTCCGTGAGGATGGTACCGACCGATCACGTCGCCGACGACGGTGGCGCACTTGCGAAAGGGTCGCTGGTGCGTTAACCCGTTCTCATGCATGGCGAACAGGATGCGCCGGTGGACGGGCTTCAGGCCATCGCGTGCATCGGGCAAGGCGCGGCCGACGATGACGCTCATGGCGTAGGAGAGGTACGACTGCTTGATCT